>NZ_JAYVFH010000129.1:0-33503 GCF_043773265.1 Flavobacterium sp.
TGTTTGGCAACATTTTTGTACTATAGTTGCACACAGGAGAAAGAATACATAAATGAAAAAAATCGAATTAATTTTGATTTAAAAGAAAAATCATTGAAATAAGCACTCGAAATGCCAATTTTTAGTACTGCTTACAGTAAGTTGACTAAGAAAAAATTTAGTTCAACCACTTCTGAAACTGCAAGAACTGCACTTGAAGACCAATTTGGGTTTACTATTGTACCAGATGTTCCTGTAAAAATTATTTCAAAACCAGACGGAACAGTATTTTTCACTTTGTTAATAGAAAGAGAAGTAAAAGAGGAGTTGAAATTTGAAAATTTAATGATAAGAGTTAAAAATGGTGAAACAACTGCTGCAATAATTAAATATTTGATGAATGAAAAAGCAGTAAAGATTGAAGAGCATAATTCTTATAAAATGACTATTAATGAAAAAGAGTTTACTGATTTGAATATTGATGGTAGAACTTTTTTTGTTGGTAATTGTGTTGATACAGCAACATTATATTGCAATGACACATCAGATGGTTCACCTCCAAATCATCATGCATCTTCTTTCTGTATAACCCATAGTAATAATTTATTTGTAGTTTGGAGTACAACTTGTGGTGGTGGAAATAGTGACCCAGGTAATATTTCAATTGGAAATACAAGTGGTGGTGGCTTAAACCCACCAACTGGTTCTGGAAATACAAATGGTGGTGGCGGTTTTCCTGACGATGCTGTAAATATTATTTCATTGCCTTGTCATACAGGAAATTGTATGGAAGTCAATGACGATCCATGTGATGATTTGGCAAACCATGTTGATCCAGCTAAAGGTAATATAAAACCAAGTATAGATTGGTTAAAAGATAACTTAAATAATTCATTCTTAAATAAATTTGAATTCGGAGTTAATTTTATGAAATTTCAAAACCCTGATGAAACATATTATTATACAAATGAATTGGTTTCTGATTTAAATCATGGGTCAGTACAATTAAATTCTTCAAGTAAAGGAGTTGGTGGTGGTCACAATCATCCAATAACTGGTGATTCAATGTTTTCATTTGGGGATTTTGAATTAATACTGGACATGTTTGAAACTGCTTGGGTTTCTAGAAAATCAGAAGTGGTGTTAATATTAGTATGTAGAGATCCTAATCCAGTTTTAGCAGCATTAGGAGTTGTCAATACTTATGCTCTAAAAGTTAATGATATTGTAAAATTAAAAGCAGCAATACTTAGTAAAAAAAATAGTGATAAATTTATTGGTTTTACTGATGAAAAAGAAAAAGACAGAGCAATTAACGATGAAATGGCTAAAATATATGGTACAAGTGTAAATAAAGAAAAACTTTTTTTACAATATTTTGGTAACTATGGTTTAGATCTTTATAAAGCAAATGATGCATTGACAAATTGGAATAAACTAGATCTAGAAACAAATTCAGGATCATTAATTGTTAAACAAACACCATGTATAAATTAAAAAAAATATGAAAAAAATAAACATAATATTAGTTTTTTTATTGTCGCTGAGTTGTTACAGTCAAACAATTTCAATTGAGCAAATAATAGATATTGAAGATAGTGGAGGACAAGAAATTCAAGGAGCATACTACAAAGATGTAAATAATTTATTAGACCCTTTTATAGGAACCTATATTTTTAATAATGGAGATAAATATTTTAAAATTGTACTAGAAAAAAGAATTCATTCTAGTTTAAATGGATTTTGCTATTCGGACACTATGATTGCAGAGTATCAATATATTGTAAATGGTATTGAAAAAACAAATACCTTAAATAAACTTACAATCAATTATTCTGATGCAAGATTTCATACTATTGATGGTGATTTATTATATACTGGTAAAGTTAATGGCTGTTATGATTGTGATGTAACCGAAAAAAGACTAAGAATGGGAATTTTTGATAACTATTCAAAAGCTGGTGGTGATATAATAATTAGAAGAATTATAGTTGGTGGTCAACCAGCAATAGAATTAAATCTTAATTGGAATACTAGAATTCATAGAGAAGGAACTCCTTTGCCGTTACAACCTGAATTAAAAGGTGGAGATTATATTATGATAAAAGAATAAAAAAAGATGATTGAATATTTTCAAAAAAACTGCCTTTATTGAGGCAGTTTTTTTAAATTTGATTGATAGAAAAATAATTATTATTATATATTTGATAGAACTGAGTATGAATATTGTGAAAAAAATACTAATATTAGTTTTTTTATTGTCGCTGAGTTGCTACAGTCAAACAATTTCAATTGAACAAATAATAGATATTGAAGACAATGATGGATATGAAACACCTAGTGCATATTATAAAGACACAAATAATTTATTTGATCCTTTTGTTGGAACTTATATTTATAATATTGGTGATAAATACTTAAAAATAGTATTAGAAAAAAAAATACATTCTAGTTTAAATGGATATTGTTATTCTGACACTATGATTGCTGAATATCAATATATTGTAAATGGTATTAAAAAAACCAATACCTTAAACAAACTCTCTATCAATTATTCTGATGCACGATTTCATACTATTGATGGTGTAATTATTTATACTGGAAAGGTTAATGGATGTTATGATTGTGATGTAGCCGAAAAAAGATTAAGAATGGGGATTTTTGATAGCTATTCAGAAGCTGGTGGTGATATAATAATTAGAAGAATTATAGTTGGTGGTCAACCAGCAATAGAACTAAGTCTTAATTGGAATACTAGAGGACATAGAGAAGGAACTCCTTTGCCGTTACAACCTGAATTAAAAGGTGGGAGTTATATTATGATAAAAGAATAAAAAAAGATGATTGAATATTTTCAAAAAAACTGCCTTTAATGAGGCAGTTTTTTTTATCAAAACTCAAACCGCAACTGAACCACAATCGTTTTTTTAATTTCAGTGTTCAAGTTGTTTAATGAAATCCCTAGAAGTCGTACCGAGTCTTTCATGCGTTCTTGATACAACAATTCTTTGGCGGTTTCAAATAGTAATCCTTTATCTGAAATAAAATAAGGCAAGGTTTTGCTTCGTGTTTGTGTGGTAAAATCACTGTATTTTATTTTGAGTGTGACTGTTTTACCAGAAATATTATATTTTTTCAATCGTTTTTCAAGTTCGGTAGCGATACCTTCTAATCGTTCTTGCATGAAAATTTCTGAGGTTAAATTTTCATTAAATGTATGTTCGGCAGCAACCGATTTAGAAATTCTATCTGGTTTTACTTCGCTAGTATGAATTCCGCGAACTGTGTTGTAATAAAAGCCGCCACTTTTTCCAAAATGTTGTTCTAGATATTCTTTGGTTTTTAATTTTAAATCTTTTCCTGTAAAAATGCCATGTTGGTACATTTTCTCTGTGGTGACTTTTCCAATTCCATAAAACTTTTTAATGTCTAAATTTTCTAAAAAATCTTCAACTTCATCAGGATTTACAGTTTTTTGTCCGTTAGGTTTATTATAATCGCTTGCAATTTTAGCTACAAATTTATTTATAGAAATTCCTGCCGATGCAGTTAGTCCAACTTCATCAAAAATACGTTTTCTAATTTCTTGGGCGAGTAATGATGCGCTTGGGTTTCCTTTTTTGTTTTGAGTAACATCAAGATATGCTTCGTCTAGCGAAAGTGGTTCGACCAAATCGGTGTAGTCATGAAAAATTTTTCTGATTTTGGTTGATATTTCTTTATATCGGTCAAATCTTGGACGAACAAATAAGAGTTCTGGGCAATTGCGTTTGGCTTGAACACCACTCATGGCGCTTCGAACACCAAATTTTCGTGCTTCATAACTTGCTGCCGAAACTACACCACGAATTTCGCTTCCGCCAACAGCCAACGGTTTTCCTCTTAAACTTGGATTGTCCATTTGCTCTACCGAAGCATAAAAAGCATCCATATCTACATGTATAATTTTTCGGTATTTAATTTGGTCTGACACATTACAAATTTAGTTTTTTTTTGCACAGAGTTTCGCAGAGATTTCATAGAGATATTTTGGAAATTTTTTGCTTTATTATAAAGTGTTAATTTATAAATGAATATTTTGTTATTTTTGCACATAGTTTCACAGTGAATTCACAGAGATAAATAGAATCTAATATGATAGAAATTGAACGAAAATATTTAGTTACTTCTTTAGATTTTATTACTGATAGTTATACAAAAAATGACATTGCACAAGGTTATTTGAATTCTAATATTGAAAGAACAGTTAGGGTAAGAATTAAAGCCAATAAAGGTTTTATAACTATTAAAGGTGTTGGAAATGAAAGTGGAACATCACGATTTGAATGGGAAAAAGAAATTCCTGTGAATGAAGCCAAAGCGCTTTTAAAATTGTGTGAAAAAGGTGTAATTGAAAAAACGCGTTACGAGGTAAAATCGGGTAAACATATTATTGAAATCGATGTTTTTCACAATGAAAACAAAGGTTTAATTATTGCCGAAATTGAACTTGAAAATGAGAATGAAACCATATTAAAACCAACTTGGCTTGGTGAAGAAGTTACCAATGATAAACGGTTTTATAATTCTTATATAAGTAAAAATCCTTATAAATCTTGGTAATTATTTTTGAAGAATTTCTAAAGTAACAATTGCTTTTCCAGAGTTTTTATTGCCCGAAATTGTCATAAATGCTTTTTTAGATAAATCTATTTCTCTTCCTTTTACAAATGGTCCGCGATCTGTAATTTCAACAAAAACCACCTTTCCGTTGGCTTCGTTTGTTACTTTAACTTTAGTTCCAAAAGGTAATTTTTTGTGTGCAGCAGTAAGTTTATTCATGTCAAATATTTTTCCGCTGGCAGTTTTTTTTCCATGAAATCTATCGGCATAATATGAAGCGTGAGCACCTTTTTTAAAAGGTTTGAATTTACCTTTATATATAACAACAGAATCTGTTTTAATTTCGGTTACAACCGTTACTTTTTTTAAAGTATCTTGAATTTTCTTGGGTTCTTGCTTTTTAGAATTCTTTGTTTCAACGCTAAAACTACTAACAAAAAGCAGTATTGCTGTTAAAAGGAAAAATGTTATTATTGATTTTTGCATGATTTAAAATTGGTGCTTAAACTTATAAACAAAGATTATACCCATTATGAATTAATTTTTAGAAATCAATTTTAATTAAACTTTGATTTTTTATTTGAATTACAAAAAAGTCCAATTAAGAAATAATTTATTTTAACCACATCGACCAAGGAATTCTCACAAGAATTAGAACTAATCCGATAGCATAAAAAACAGAAATTGAACTAAATTTATTGGCATTAGTAACTCCTTTTTTATGTCTAGACCAACCAATTGTAATAAAAGCAATTGCAATAATATTAATAAGTGGATGTTCTAGTGATGTTAATCTTAATGCTGCATCTTTCATTTGACCAAAGCTTGCTTTTCCTAGAGGTGAAACAAAATATAAAATGAAACCAATTACTAATTGAATATGAATTGCAATTAATGCAAACAAGGAGATTTTTTTATCTTTTTGAAGGAATTCTTTATTAGATAACTGTCCAATTAAAGCATTTATTACTGCCATAACCAATAATAAAAGAGCCAAATAAGCCCAACCAGAATGAAGCTTTTGAATAAAATTATACATATAAAGTAGGTTTTTGTTTTAACAAATATAAAGAAAAAGAATAAAAAAACGGTTAACATTATTTAGAAAACCGTTTAAAAACTTATTTATTTTCAAAAAAATGTTTCAATAAAAAATTTGTAGAACTATCGTGATTTTTTATTTCTGCTGAATTTATTTCTTTTAAAATTGAGTTTGCCAATTGTTTTCCAAGCTCAACTCCCCATTGATCATAGCTAAAAATATTCCATATTATTCCTTGTACAAATATTTTATGTTCATACATTGCAATTAAAGACCCTAAACTTTGTGGCGTTAATTGATCAATTAATATAGTATTTGTTGGTTTGTTTCCTGCAAAAATTTTAAATGGTTTTAAGTAATTAGCTTTTTCTTTTTCAATGTTTTGGATATCGAATTCGGCTTGAACTTCTTCTGCACTTTTACCATTTAATAAAGCTTCTGTTTGAGCAAAAAAATTAGACATCAACTTATTATGATGGTCTTCATTTTTATACAATGGTTTTATAAATCCAATAAAATCAGTTGGAATTAATTTTGTTCCTTGATGAATCAATTGAAAAAAAGCATGTTGTGAGTTGGTTCCAGGTTCACCCCAAATTATGGTTCCTGTTTGGTAATTTACTAGTTTTCCGTCACGACCTACACTTTTTCCGTTGCTTTCCATAATTCCTTGTTGAAGATATGGCGCCAATTTTTGTAAATATTGAGTATATGGAATAATTGCTTCGCTTTCTGCTCCGAAAAAATTATTGTGCCAAATGCTAATTAAAGCCAGAATTACAGGAATGTTTTTACTGAAATCTTCTCCCGAGATTTCGGGATTAAAATGTTCGTCCATTTGATTTGCGCCAATCAATAATTTATTAAAATTATCAAATCCAACAGCCAAACTAATTGATAAACCAACTGCAGACCATAGCGAAAAACGACCACCAACCCAATCCCACATTGGAAAAATATTGGCTTCATCTATTCCAAAATGGGTAACATTTTTTATATTTGTTGAAACTGCAACAAAGTGTTTTGAAACATCATCTTGACTTGCCGATTGTAGAAACCAGCTTCTAATGGTTTCTGAATTGGTTAACGTTTCTTGAGTTGTAAATGTTTTAGATACAATAACAAAAAGAGTTGTTTCGGAATTTAATTTTTTAATAATTTCGTTTACATGATCACCATCAACATTAGAAACAAAGTGAACATTTAATTGATTTTTATAGTATTGAAGTGCTTCAACAACCATTGCTGGTCCTAAATCTGAACCTCCAATTCCAATATTTACAATGTCTGTAAACGATTTATTTGTATATCCTTTTCGTTCTCCAGAAATAATTTGATTAGAAAACTCTTTAATCTTGTTTTTTACTTCAAAAATTTCTGGTAGTATGTTTTTCCCTTCTACTAAAACAGTTTGATTTTCATTTGAGCGCAATGCGGTATGAAGTACAGCGCGGTTTTCTGTTTGATTTATTAAATCTCCATCAAAATATTTGGCAATTGATTCTTTTAAATTTACTTCTTCTGCAAGCTTTAAAAGTAATGCTATTGTTTCTTGATTGATATTATTTTTGGAGTAATCTACAAGAAAATCATTCCATTTTATATGAAATTTTTCGGCTCTCGAAGTATCGTTTTTGAACATTTCCTTTATAGAATTGTTCTGCATTGTTGAAAAGTGATTCTTTAAATCTTGCCAAGCAGAAGTACTTGTTGGATTTGTATTTTGTAGTGCCATTTTATATTTTTTGAATCACAAAATTAGATAAAAGAATGTAGATAAAACTATAGGTTAAGTATTTTTATGGTCATTTGCTTAATGCAAACGTTGTAGTTGTTGTAAAGTTTTTAAATTAATTATTTCTTAAATTTTAATTCGGCAACGCTATCAAGTTCTCGTTTTAATGGTCTGATTAGTTCTTTATATCTAGGTAGGTTTTGACTTTCCATTGGTTGCGAGTTTGGTAATTTCAATTTTAGCGCGTCAACTTCGGTTCCGTTTTTCCAGAAACGATAGCAAACGTGTGGTCCAGAAGCCAAACCTGTACTACCAACTTTGCCAATAATTTCTCCTTGTTTTACAGATTGTCCTCTTTTTACAAGAATTTTAGACATGTGAAGGTATTGTGTAGAATAGGTTTTGTCGTGTTTTACTTTTACAAAATTTCCGTTTCCGGCGGTATATCCAGCCATTTCTACAATTCCTGTTGCAGTTGTCATAATTGGCGTTCCTGTTGGTGCTGCATAATCAGTACCATTGTGAGGTTTCCATTTTAATTGTACTGGATGAAAACGGTTTTTATTAAACCTTGAAGTAATGTTAATAAATTTTAAAGGTGCTTTTAGAAAATAATTTTTCAATGCTTTTCCTTCTTCGTTATAATAATCTACTTTGCTGTTTGCATCTTGCTGAAACGGAAATGCATAAATTTTTTCGCCTTTGTATTCAAAAAAAGATGCTCTCAAGCTGTCAATTCCGTCATATAAAGTATCGTTTATATATCTTTCGGTAAAACTTAATGCAAATTTGTCGCCTTTTTTTAATTTGAAAAAATCTATTGACCAAGCATAGACTTTCATCAATTTTTTAGACAATGATGATTCTATATTTTGATCTCTAAGTGTTGCTGCTAATGAACCGCTTAATGTTCCTGCAATTGTTTTTACTTTAAAAGTTAATGGTCGCGATTTTTTAAATCCGATAATAGAATCGGTTAAATCTACTAAATAATATTCTAGCCGATTGGGTTGATATATTAAATATTGTAATTTGTTGTATTTATCTTTTGTTCGTAAAGCAACATAAGGTCGTTTAAATCTAACTTGAGTTGGAAAAGAGTCTTTTACAATTTTTATAATATTGGCAGCTTTTTTACCATTAAGGTTTTGCTTTTTTAGAATTCTTTCAAAAGTATCTTGGGCTTGAATTGTGTCGTAATGCACGTTGAAATCTTCATACTGAAATCCGAAATCTACAACAGGTTTATGAGGTTCAATATCTTCAATAATATATTCTTCTTGTTCTTTTTTACAAGAATTAAGTGAAAGTAAAACCAATAAAATAATTGCTATTTTTTTCAATATAGGTATTTTATTTTTTTAACAATCTTCTCCCCAATTTTTTAGTTCTTCTTCACTCCAAAGTTCAGGAAAAAAGATTCTTCTTTGGTATTTTGGGTGCATGTATTTTTTCCAATCGCTTCCGCCTGTTGCTTCTGCAATTCCGTGACCGCTTTCTATATATTTTTTAGCAGCATTAAGATGTCCCATAACCCAAGTTATGTTTACTGTTTTATCATAATGTCGCATAGCTGCAATTAAATCAGTATTTTGTTGATCACTCTCTGGTAATTGTTTGAATTTTTGCCAAATATTTGTGGTATTGTATTGTTCCATAAATCGAAGGAATTCTTCTTTATATTTCCTTTCAAACTCTAATAATAAGAACGATTTTTGTCCAGTTTTATAATCTTTTCCTGCTGCTTGCCAATAAAGATGTTCAAATGCATGAGAATATGGAGTATTTCTATCTATAGTTGCTCTAAACCGATAATCAATAAGGTTTATTAAATCTGTTGATGCGAATTCAATTAATCTGTATTGAGCGCTTTGAAAACCACTTGCTGGTGTTAATGTATTTCTAAATTTCATATATTGTTCTACTTCCATACCGTCACCCATAATGTCAAAGGAGGTTGTTAGCATGTCAAAATAACGAGAAATTCGCATTAACCTTTCGGTAAAAAATTTAGTTTCTGGTTTTTCAGAACTTGTTACTTGATTAATTTCCCATAAAATCATTTTAAACAATAATTCATTAACTTGATGGTACATTATAAAAACCATTTCGTCTGGCAAAGTTGTTCTTTGGGTTTGTAAATTTAAAAGTACATCTGTTTGAATATAATCCCAATAGGTAATTGGTTTAGACCAAATTAATCCTTCTAGATGGGTTTCTGTTTTTTGGTTAATTGCATCAAATTTTTGTTCTAATTTTTCAATTAATTTTTCGGTTTGTTGATTCATTTTTCTACTTTTATCGTGAAAGGATTGTTTAGTCCTTTAAAAGATTCTAAATCTGCTTTTATTGACCCAACAGCTAGACTTGCTTTGATTCTTAATGGTAATTTATTGTCGTCGTCTGATATCCATACTGTTAAACTTTCTTCTTCTTTAAAAACTCTACCCGATTGTACTAATGGTCTAAATATCATTGTTGGAACGGTTCCAAATTTAGTTTTTAAATCTTCACGTCCTATGAATTTTAATTTAAATTTTGTTGATTCGCCGTCAAAAAACATATCGATTGTAATAGATTCGCCTACTTTTAATTTGTCAACATTAGGATGATTTCTTAAATAATAAAATGTAGAAAGAATGTCTTGAATGTTTTCTGAAGTTGTATATGTTTTTTCAGTTTTATTTTTATAATCTTTTACTAAGATAGTGTTTTTATCTTGATTAAAAAATCCTTCTTGATTTTTAGTATATCCTCCTTCATCTACTTTTCTAACAAACTGAAATGGTTTGCCATTTTCTTTATCAAAATAGGATTCATAAACATCTTCAACTTTAAAAAACATTTTTGACATTCCTGTAGTGTATCCTCTACCGATAGCATGAAAAACTTTTTCATTGTTTTTTACTGCTTCTTTGACTTCTAGAGTTGCGTAACCGGCAGTAACAAAGCCATAATGAATTCTAAATTTGAACCATTCTCCAACATCGTAAGCATCTTCTTTTTGGGAATCAAAACTTACAATTAAAAAAAACAATGCTAAAACAATACTCTTTTTCATTTGAAATAATTTAATCTTTTTATGCTATAATACAATTTTTGTTCCAAATGTATTAAAACAAAAAAACTCCGTCAAGTAATGACGGAGTTTTTATGCTATTAACCAACCAAAAAACTATAAATTATGAAAAATTTATATAAAACTTGAAGGAAACCACTCCTTCTTGTTTTGATGGTGCAAATATAAGGTGGTTTTTGATTTATTTTTAATGAAAAATCAACTTTAACATTTTTTTGACAATAAAGCGATTACTACAACGATGTATTTTGTGATATTCACAATAATACTAACTTTTTTACTACAAAGTTCCTCGTTTTTGCTGTTCTCTTTCTATGGATTCAAAAAGTGCTTTAAAGTTTCCTGCTCCAAATCCTTTTGCTCCCATTCTTTGAATAATTTCAAAAAACAATGTTGGTCTGTCTTCAACTGGTTTTGTAAATATTTGTAATAAATAGCCATCTTCATCGGCATCGACCATTATGGCTAATTTTTCTATTGCATTTAAATCTTCGTGCATCATTTTCATGTGATCACCTAAACGTTCTGGAATTGCTTTGTAATATTCGTGTGGTGGCGCAGAAAGAAATTCTACTCCACGTTCTTTTAATTGAGATACTGTTGCAATTATATCATCTGTTGCAATTGCAATGTGTTGAACACCTGAACCTTCATAAAAATCTAAATATTCTTCAATTTGAGAACGCTTGTTGCCTTTTGCAGGTTCGTTTATCGGAAATTTTATTCTTCCGTTACCATTGCTCATTACTTTACTCATTAAAGCAGAGTATTCGGTGTGAATTTGTTTATCGTCGAAAGACAGAAAATTTACAAATCCCATAACCTCTTCATAAAATTTTACCCAAGTATTCATTTGGTTCCAACCAACATTTCCTACCATGTGGTCTATGTATTTAAAACCAACAGAAGTTGGGTTGTAATCTGATTTATGTTCTACATAACCGGGAAGAAAAGTTCCTTTGTAGTTTTTTCTTTCAACAAACATGTGAACTGTTTCTCCATAAGTATATATTCCGGCACGAATTACTTCTCCAAATTCATCTTTTTCAACAGTTGGTTCCAAATAAATTTTAGCACCACGACTAGTTGTTTCTTCAAAAGCAGATCGAGCATCTTCTACCCAAAGTGCAATTATTTTTACGCCATCGCCATGTTTTTTTACATGTTCGCCAATAACCGATTCGCTGTTTAAAGCAGTTGTTAGCACTAATCTAATTTTGTCTTGTTTTAACACATAACTTACAGAATCGCGTGAGCCAGTTTCTAGACCTTTGTATGCAAATGATTGAAAACCAAAAGCAGTTTTATAAAAATGCGCTGCTTGTTTGGCATTTCCAACATAGAATTCAACATAATCTGTACCTAAAAGCGGAAGAAAATCTTGTGCGCCTTCAAATATTTTTTCGAGTCCGTATTCAACTGATTTTATTTCGTTTGACATTATTTCTATTATTTTATTACTTCTGTTTTTATAGAATCTGTGTAATTTGTATCAATATATATTGAATCGTTTTCGATATATATTTCATCTTTACCACCATTTAACATTACAGAATCTGATGATTGTTCTCTAATTTCTTTTGATTGATTGTAAATGTCTTTAAATTTATCTGATAGATTTATTTGATAAAAAAACAAGGCAACCAATAACATTACAATATATAATGAACTTAAAACTGTACCGATAATACAAATTATCTTAGCTGCATATACATTTTTTCTGCTTTGAATAGAATAGTTTTCTGGATTTGCATCAAATTCGTTTAAACTTTTTATTGCCATTACTAACCCAATAATGCTGAGAATTAATGCTATTGCAACTACAAATCCGCAGCAACAACCGAATATCATTAGCACTAAACTCACAATTCCAAGTATTAAAGCTGTTGGATCAGCTGATAGTTTGTTGTAATTCATATTTGTTTTTTAATTATTATTCAAGCCAAGATTTATAATATTTTCCGTCGTCAATTCCCATTGCTTCTTCTGTAACCATTAATGGTTTAAAGGTATCAACCATAACTGCTAATTCTTGAGTTTCTGTGTGACCAATACTTCGTTCCATTGCTCCTGGCGCTGGACCATGAGGAATTCCTTTTGGATGTAAAGTAATGTGACCTTGTTCTATATTATTTCTTGACATAAAATCGCCATCTACATAATATAAAACCTCATCACTATCAATATTGCTATGATTGTATGGCGCAGGAATTGATTTGGGATGATAGTCGTATAGTCGTGGACAGAAAGAACAAACTACAAAAGTTGCTGTTTCAAATGTTTGATGAACTGGTGGCGGTTGATGAACTCTTCCTGTTATTGGTTCAAAATTGTGAATAGAAAATCCGTAAGGAAAATTATAACCATCCCAACCTACTACATCAAATGGATGTGTTGCATAAACCACTTCATGAATCATTCCTTCTTTTTTTATTTTAATAAGGAAATCGCCTTTTTCATCGTGGGTTTCTAATTCGGTTGGAAGTTTAAAATCTCTTTCGCAAAATGGTGAATGTTCAAGGTGTTGACCTGATTCGTTTTTATATCTTTTAGGAGTATAAAATGGAGCAAAACTTTCTACGTAAAACAATCTATTTTCTGATGTTTCAAATTGAATTTGATAAATCATTCCGCGAGGAATAATCAAGTAATCTCCATATTCAAAATGAATGTTACCCATCATTGTTCTTAATTTTCCTTTACCTTTATGGATGAAAATTAGTTCGTCGGCATCGGCATTTTTATAGAAATATTCTGTCAATGATTTTCTTGGTGCTGCAAGACCAATGGTGCAATCTTTATTGACCAACATTGCTTTTCTAGCTTGTAAAAAATCGTCTTCTGGTTTTAGTTCAAAACCTTTTAATAATAATGATTTGATGTTTTTTCCGATGGCAATTTTTGGCTCAACAGAATACGATTTTACAATTTCTTTAACCTGAGTTGGCCTATGAATATGATATAAAAGTGATGAGTGTCCGTGAAAACCTTCGGTTCCAAATAACTGTTCATAGTATAAACCTCCGTTTGGTTTTTCGAATTGAGTGTGTCGTTTTTGTGGAAAACTTCCTAGTTTGTGATATAACATTTTAATTTAAATAATTTACAAATTGGTTCATTATCAAATTCGCTTTAGCAAATATCGGAAAAAAAAATGAGGTGTTACTTTATAATGATAATTTATAAATAGCAAAAAGCATTACAATCTGAAAATTCATTTTGTAATGCTTTTTGGAATTAATTCTATAATTATTAATTATTTGTTTGGATTATTTAGTTTGCTATTGTTTTTACTATATACAAAATATATTATAAGCCCAATTATCAACCAAACGGCTAGTCTTAACCAGTTTGTCCATCCTAAACCATATATCATTGCTAGACAAACTATAACTCCTAATATTGGTACGAATGGTACGAATGGAGTTTTGAATTCGCGTTTCATGTCTGGGTTAGTTTTTCTTAATACAATTACAGAAATACATACTAAAATGAAAGCAAATAAAGTTCCTATACTCGTCATGTCTCCAACAATATCACCAGGAACAAAAGCTGCAAACAAGCCAACAATTACCATAATTGCAAGATTTGCTTTATATGGTGTTTTATATTTAGAATGTAAATCTCCGAATGCTTTTGGTAATAAACCATCTTTACCCATTGAATAAAAAACTCTTGATTGACCTAATAACATTACCAAGATTACTGAAGTAAATCCGAATAAAATAGCTACCGTTACAAATTTAGCCAGCCAATCATAACCTGGCATAGATGAAGAAATTGCATTAGCAACAGATGCTTCTTTTCCGCTTGTTCTAAAAAATTCTACCGATTCTAAACCTGTTAATACGTGAGCAAAAAGTATGTATAAAACAGTACAAATAGCAAGTGAACCAAGAATTCCAATTGGCATATCTCTTTTTGGGTTTTTAGTTTCTTGTGCTGCTGTACTTACTGCATCAAAACCAATGAAAGCAAAAAACACTGTTCCTGCAGCACCAAGAATTCCCATAATTCCTCCGAAACTATGACCAACATTATGTTCATCTGTAAAAATTGAAGCTGCTGGAATATATGGTTCATGATTTGAAGGATTAATAAAACCCCATCCAAAAACAATAATCATTACAACAATTGCTACTTTTATTATAACTATAATTCCGTTTACAAAAGCCGATTCTTGGGTTCCTTTTATTAAAAGTAAACTAATTACTGCTACTATAAACAATGCTGGCAAATTTATAATTCCTTGCTCTACAACTTGTTTTGTAACAGGGTCTAAAACTTGTTGAAAAGGTGAGTGTGATAATGAATACGGAATTGGACTTGTATGAAGCACATTGACCAGTAAATTATTTAGGTATTCACTCCAAGCTATTCCAACTGTTGCTGCTCCAACTGCATATTCTAGAATTAAATCCCAACCAATTATCCAAGCTAGCAATTCTCCCATTGTTGCATAAGTATAAGTATATGCGCTTCCAGAAATTGGAATTGAAGATGACAACTCTGCATAACATAATCCTGCTAAAGCACAACCAATTGCCGCAACAATAAATCCAATTGTAACTGATGGTCCAGCATTTTGAGCTGCTGCAGTTGCCGTTCTTACAAATAAACCTGCTCCAATAATTGCTCCAATACCAAGAGCAACAAGTGACCAAGCTGTTAATGTTCTTTTTAATCCTTTTTCGGATTCTGATGCTTCTGCAAGTAATAACGTTAATGGTTTTCTTTTCCAAATAGACATAATGTATCTTTTTTAGTTTGTTGTGTTCAAATATACTTTTTTTGTTTAATAATTTTACGAAAAAATAAAATTTCTAGGTTTTTAGAACCAAAAACCTAGATTTATCCATGTAAATCCTTTTGGTAATTCTGGCGACCATGAGTATTTTAGTTCTATTGGTCCAATAACTGTTTCTAAACCATAACCAATTGCATATCCTGAATATTTGGGTGTAGAAAACCAATTTCCTGTTTTAAACAGTTTATCTTCTACATTAGCTAAATTTGCAGAAAAATTGATGTGGTTTTTTTTATAAAATTCTATATCTACTGTTGCTGTTGATTTTATATAACTATCGGCAGCAATGCTTAGAAAATCATATCCATAAAATTGTTTGAAATTATTTATTGTATTAAATCCGTAACCTCCAAGAACGAAATCTAAAAAAGATACTGATTCTTCTCCTACTGAAAATCCTGCTTCTGTTTGAAATTTTACATTAAATTTTTTATAAAAAGTTCTTGTAATTTGTGCATCTCCTTTTAATATTGTAAATCTATTAAATTGATTGGTATAATCTGAAGAGTTTAAGTAAGACTGAACATCGCCTTGAACAAACCACCCTTTTTTAGGAAAATATTTATTGTCAAACGAATCATATTTTAAGTATCCAAAAACACTTGAATAGTTGCTGTCTTCAAATGCTTGAGTTGTATTTTCTAATGTTTTTGATTTTATTGTGATGTGTTTTAGCTCTAATCCTGCACCAATTAAGAATTTTTGAGCAAATATTGTTTGAACATAGGCTTGATTTGTAAAGTCAGAAAAATCAATATTTAATGTGCTAATGCCTAGTTGTTGAAAAAGTTCTCCGTCATTAAAATCTGTTGCAACATTTCTATTAAATGTATTGTACCTTGATTTTAATCCGAAACTAAAATAAAAACCGTTATCGATATAATAATCTAAATTGTATCTAATGTTGTCGCCAAGACCAACATCTAAAGAAAAAACATCATTCTTTAATAGTGATTTCTTTTGAGTTAAATTTACTAAAACCGCGCTTTTGTATAATCCATCGTAATGCAATCCAAATTTTAAAAATGTTTTATTTAGGTTTTCGTTTACAATCAAATTCAAATCTTCGCCTTGGGAGTTTCTGTCTAGAGTATAATAAATTGAACTAAAGTTTTGAGTTGAATTTAGTTTATTAATTCCGTTTTTTAAATCTTCATAACATATTTTAGAATTTGGTTTAAATCCTAATTTACCAATTGTGTATGATCTTGTATAATCTTTGAGATTATTAATGTTAATTTTATTTATTTGAATACTGTCTGTAATGAATTTATTATGATTTAAAACAAAATTTTCATTACTAGATAATTTCTTTATTTCTTCATATACTACAAATGCAGCTTCTTCACCTTTTTTTATAATTTCTTTACCTCTATCAAATGATATAACAGAAAATGATGTAATATCTGGTTTTATATAAATATCTGTATTTGCAATTTTACCTTTCATGCTTTCTAGCATTTGAAAATTTGAAATTTGAACCAAAATTCTGGTAGCTTCTTTGAGCGAGTTTCTGTCTTTTAAATCGTCTTGTACGTCTACACCAATTATAATGTCTGCACCCATTTTTCTTACTTCTTCTATTGGATAATTATTGGTAACTCCGCCATCAATTAGTAATTTTCCATCGATTTCTACTGGCGAAAAAAGTGTTGGAAACGCAGAACTTGCCAACATTGCTTGAGGTAAAAATCCATTTTTTAAGATTACTTCATTTCCTTTTTCGATGTCTGTGGCAATGCATACAAATGGAATTGGAAGTTTGCTAAAGTCGTTTATGTTTCTAACATTGTGAGTCAATCTTGTAAGTAAATTATAATTATACAATCCTTTAGATAATGCTATAGGAACTCCAACACTAAATTTATAAAAAGGCAATGAAATAGCATATAATTCGTCGTTTCGTTTTTCGAAAAAACTTTTAGATGTTCTAGGAATATAATCGTTTAGTAATTCGTCAAAATTTGTGGCTGTAAAAATTGAATCTATTTGAGTTGCATTGTAACCCGAAGCATATAAACCGCCAACAACTGCACCCATACTTGTTCCGCCAATGTAATCAACTTTTACACCAGCTTGTTCAAGAACTTTAAGAACTCCAATGTGTGCAAATCCTTTGGCTCCACCACCAGAAAGTACTAATCCTATTTTTTTTCTTGGAATTGTGTCTTGAGAGAAAGAGGCAATAGGCAATAGGCAATAGGCAATAAGTAATGTTTTGAAAACAAAACTTTTAATTTCTATTGGCTTTTGGCTAATTACTTTTGCCTTACACTGCATAACTATTCTTTTTTGTAAAAGTCGTAAATTTTTTTGGCTTTTGATACACCAACAACGTCAGAAATTTCTTTTTCAGCAGCTAATTTTAATCTTTTAACACTTTTAAAGTGTTTTATTAGTGTTAGCATTGTTTTTTCGCCAATTCCTGGTATGGTTTCTATAGTTGAATTTAGTGCTGCTTTGCTTCTTTTATCTCGATGAAAAGTGATTCCGAATCGGTGTGCTTCGTTTCGCAATTGTTGAATTATTCTTAAAGTTTCTGATTTTTTATCGAGATAAAGTGGCGCCGAATCACCTGGATAAAATAACTCTTCGAGGCGTTTTGCAATTCCTACTATGGCAATTTTTCCTCGTAATCCTAAATCATCAATACTTTTTAATGCAGATGATAGTTGTCCTTTTCCACCATCGATAATGATTAAATTGGGAAGCGATAGGTTTTCGTCTAACATTCTTTTGTATCTTCTATAAACAACTTCTTCCATAGAGGCAAAATCGTCTGGACCAACTACTGTTTTTATATTGAAATGTCTATAGTCTTTTTTAGATGGTTTTCCGTCTTTAAAAACTACACAAGCTGCAACAGGATTGGTTCCTTGAATATTAGAATTATCAAAACATTCAATATGTCTTGGTTCAACCTGAAGTCGTAAATCCTTTTGCATTTGAGCCATAATTCGGTTAGTATGTCGTTCTGGATCAACGATTTGAATTTGTTTTAATTGGTCTATTCGATAATATCTAGCATTGCGTTCTGAGAGTTCTAGAATTTGTTTTTTATCGCCAAGTTGAGGAACAGTAACTTTTATTTTATCACCAAAATCTAATTTAAAAGGTAAAATTATTTCGCGTGAAAGTAATTGAAATCGTTCTCTAAGTTCAACAACGGCAAGTTCTAGAAGTTCTTCATCGGTTTCGTCGAGTTTCTTTTTTAATTCTAAAGTGTAGGAACGAATTATTGCTCCGTGTGCTATTTGAAGAAAATTAACATACGCCACAGCTTCGTCTGAAATGATAGAAAACACATCAATATTGGATATTTTAGGATTTAAAATTGTTGAACGTGATTGATAATTTTCTAGAACTTCGATTTTTTCTTTGATTTTTTGTGCTTCTTCAAATTGCATTGTTGTTGCAAATTCTTGCATTTTTATTTTGAAGTTTTTCAAGCTTTCTTTGAAATTTCCTTTTAGAATTTCGCGAATGGCATCTACTTGTTTTTGATAGTTTTCTAGCAATTCATATCCTTCACAACCACCTTTGCAATTGCCAATGTGAAACTCTAAACAAACTTTATATTTGTGTGAATCAATATTAGCTTGTGTCAAATCATAGTTGCAAGTTCTAAGCGGATACAATTCTTTTATTAAATCTAAAATAGTATTTACGGTTTTGAAACTGGTGTAAGGTCCAAAATATTCTGAACCATCTTTTACCATTCTACGAGTTGGAAATATTCTGGAAAACGGTTCTTTTTTTATGCAAATCCAAGGATAGGTTTTGTCATCACGAAGTAAAACATTGTAGCGTGGTTGAAGTTTTTTTATTAAATTGTTTTCTAATAAAAGTGCGTCTTGCTCACTAGTAACAACAATGTGTTTTATGGCAACAATTTTCTTAACTAGCACATTTGTTTTGGCTGTGTCGTGAATTTTATTGAAATAAGATGCAACTCTTTTTTTGATGCTTTTAGCTTTTCCTACATATAGAATTTTTCCTTCTTTATCATAATACTGATACACTCCGGGATTATCTGGAAGTGATTGTATTTGTAGTTCTAGAGAAGGAAGTAGCATTTATGATTGCAGATTAACGATTGTTCATTTTTGAAGTCTTGCAATTGATTTTTGCAATTGATATTGACATTAGGTAATATTCTAACAAATTTAACTTTAAATTCTTCACAAAACAAATTGAAATTTTTCTACATTTACTTTATGTTTAAAAAAGAATTGAGAAAGAAATATAAAGAATTGAGAAATCAACTTTCTGAAAAAGAAATTGAAGAAAAAAGTATAACAATTGCTAATAATTTACTTCTATTAGATGTTTGGAATAAAACATATTATCATTTATTCTTAACCATTGAAGATCAAAAAGAAATTGATACCGAGTTTATACTTCAAATATTGTCAGGAAAAGATAAAGAAATTGTTGTTTCTAAAAGTGATTTTTCTACTTTACAAATGAAACATTATTTATTAACTGACAACACCAGATTCAAGAAAAATGAATATAATATATCAGAACCTGTTGATGGTTTAGAAGTTCCTGTGTCAAAAATAGAGGTTGTTTTTGTTCCGCTTTTAGCTTTTGATGACAAAGGAAATCGTGTTGGATATGGTAAAGGTTTTTATGATAAATTCTTGTCTGAATGTTTGCCAAAAACTATAAAAATAGGGCTTTCATTCTTTGAAGCAGAAGAAATTATAAATGATGTTTTTGAAAACGATGTTCAATTAGATTTTTGTGTAACACCAATAAAAACCTATAAGTTTTAATCTAAAGTCTTGTAAAAACGAACTCTAGAAATACTTTTTTGAGGTAATGTAAATGCTCTTTTATTAAAGAAAATTAAGATTCCAACGCCACATGATATTGAAAAATCGGCTACATTGAAAATTGCATTAAAAAATGTAACTTCTTTTCCACCCCAAATTGGAACCCAATTTGGCAATAAATAATCTTCAATTATAGGAAAATAAAACATATCTACAACTTTGCCATGAAACAATGTTCCATAATGATCTTCTGGAAAAAAAGTAGCTAATTTATTATGACTATCGTTAAACATTACTCCATACAAAACCGAATCTATAATGTTTCCTAAAGCACCAGCAAATATTAAAGCAATTGCTGCAATTAAATAATTAGATTTTTCTCTTTCGATTGTATCATATAACCAATACCCAATAAATGGAACAACTAAAATTCTAAAAATTGTTAATATCAATTTTCCATAAGCGCCAGGAATAATTGTACCCCAAGCCATTCCTGGGTTTTCAATAAAGTGAATTCTAAACCAATCTAAACCCATAACTTTTAGTTCATCACCGTAATAAAAATTAGTTTTTACGAAAACTTTAGACGCTTGGTCAATTAGTAAAATTATAAATATTAATAATATAGAATTTGTGAGTTTCATTTTTTAAGATTTGAGAGCAAAAATAACAATTTTATCATATAAAAAAAGCTAAATTTATTATAATAAACTAGTTATTTTTCTATAATATTATCAACATTATGACAGATTATAAAAGTTTAATCAACTATAACAATATTTTTCAAGCGCTCAATGTTAACAAATTAAGATATTTTTATTATATTTGAACTATTAAAAAAATCATAAAATGAAACTATTAAAAATAATATTATCGTGCTTTTCAATACTATTTTTCACCTCATGTGTAAAAGATGACGCTACTACTGAAAAAGCTAAATTTGCTGTTCCTTCAATAAAAACATTAACAGAAATTAGAAATAATATAACTGTTTCTGGAGCAAAACAAACAAATTCTGATGGTAAAATCTATGTTTCTGAAAACTATCTTTTTTATATCTCTAAAGAAGTTGGAATTCATGTTTTCAACAACCAAAACCCATCATTACCTGTAAACACTGCTTTTATTAATTTAGAAGGTGTTCATGATATTTCTGTAAAAGGAAATTATTTATATGCTGATAATTTTGTTGATTTATTGGTGTTTGACATTTCAAATATTTCAAATATCACTTTGGTAAAAACGGTTGAAAATTCATTGTTGTTTTATCCAACTTATCCAGTAGATGCCGAATTTTATGATTATTCTGTAAATGCTGGTGAAGGAGAAATAATTACTGGGTTTACTGTACAATTAAAAAATCGTCCTCTTGGACAGGAATTAATATTAGCAAATGATGCATTATCTGGTTTTGAAAGTGCCGCTCCAAATTCAGTTGGAACTGGAGGTTCGTATGCTCGTTTTCAAATAAATAATAATGCACTTTATACTTTAGATTCTTATCAATTAAATGTTTTTAATATTACAAACCCAATTGAAACTTTTTTTGACAAAGTAGTTTATATGAATGGTTGGTTTGGTGGTGGTGCATTTGAAACACTTTTTATTCAAAAGGAAATTTTATTTGTGGGTTCAACTACAGGAATGTTTACAGTTGATGCAAATGATGAATTTAATCCTTATTTTGTTTCTGGATTTTCTCATGCAACAGCTTGTGATCCTGTTGTTGTTTTTGGAAACACAGCTTACATAACCGTTAGAGGTGGAAGTTCTTGTGGCGCAATTGAAGATCAAGTTAATGTTATTGATGTAACAGATATTTCGAATCCTACATTAATTTCAACTTCTTTAGTAAATCAACCTTATGGTTTGGGAATTAAAAATGGTGTTTTATATGTTTGTTGTGGAAGCAATGGATTGAAAATTTTTGACGCTTCAAACTCATCTAATTTAACACTAGAAAACACCTATTCTGAAGATGTAAAAGATGTAATTCCATTAGATAATCATTTAATTGTTTTAGGTACAAATAAGATTATTCAGTATGAATATGGCACAAATTTTTCGTTAATCCAACTTAGTGAAATTAATTTTTAAACATAAAAAAACTCGCGATTTGCGAGTTTTTTTATGTTTAAAATATTTTATACTAAAAATTATCGTTGCATATTTTTAGCTTCGATACTCATAGTTGCATGAGGAACAATTTTTAATCTTTCTTTACCTATAAGTTTTCCGGTTACTTTACATACACCGTAGGTTTTATTTTCTACACGGAAAAGTGCATTTTTTAAATCACGAATGAATTTCTCTTGACGTATTGCCAATTGCGAATTAGCTTCTTTGCTCATTGTTTCGCTTCCTTCTTCAAACGCTTTAAAAGTTGGTGACGTATCGTCTGTACCGTTATTTAAGTCATTCATATAAGCACTTTTGATTAATTCTAAATCATTTTGTGCTTTTTCAATTTTATTTAAGATAATTTCTTTGAACTCTGCTAAATCAGCTTCCGAGTATCTCATTTTTTCATCTACCATCTTTTTTCTATTTTGAGATTAATATTATTGTTTTTATTTCATCAAATTCAATTTCTATACCATTTTCTAAAGTATCAACAAAAATTAATTCTTCTGTTAAAGTTTCAGACATAATATATGCTTTATTATTTTGTATTGCTAGTTCTAATTCGCCACTGCGTTGCAATTGAACTTTTATTTTATCGGTAACTTCAAATCCAGAATCTTTTCTAATATTTTGAATTCGGTTTACCAATTCTCTTGCAATTCCCTCTTGTTTTAATTCTGTAGAAATTTTAATGTCTAATGCAACAGTAATTCCGTTAGCATTTGCAACCAACCAACCCGGAATATCTTGAGTTGCTATTTCTACATCTTCAGAAGTTAAAATTATACTATTTCCTGAAATAACAAGCGATAACTCACCTTTAACATCTAATTCATTTATTTGATTTGCCGATAATGATTGTATCTCTTTGGAAATCAATCCCATATCTTTTCCAAAACGTGGTCCAAGTGCTTTAAAATTGGGCTTAATTTGCTTCACTAAAACACCTGATGCATCGCTTAAAAGTTCGATTTCTTTAACGTTAACTTCGGCTTTTATGAGGTCAGAAACTGCTTCAATTTCAGCACGTTGATTCTCGTCAAGTATAGGAATCATTACCTTTTGCAACGGTTGACGCACTTTTATCATTTCCTTTTTTCGAAGTGATAATACTAGTGATGAAACGGTTTGTGCTTTCATCATTCTGCTTTCCAACGATTTATCAACAAAGTTTTCAACCGAAACTGGAAACAAAGCCAAGTGAACACTGGCAAAATCTTCAGTTTTAGTTGTTCTAACTAAATCGCGGTACAATTGATCCATAAAAAACGGAGCGATTGGAGAAGAAAGTTTGGCAACATTTATTAAACAAGTATAAAGCGTTTGATAGGCAGCAATTTTATCTGTTCCGTATTCGCCTTTCCAAAATCTTCTTCTGCACAAACGAACATACCAATTGCTCAAATTTTCTTGAACAAAATCAGATATTGCTCTTGCTGCTTTTGTTGGTTCGTAATCGGCATAATATTCGTCAACATTTTTTATCAAAGTATTTAATTCTGATAAAATCCATCGGTCAATTTCTGGTCGTTCTTTCAACGGAATTTCTGCTTCTGAATAGGTGAAATTGTCAATATTTGCATATAATGTAAAGAACGAATAGGTGTTGTAAAGTGTTCCAAAAAACTTTCTTCGAACCTCAGCTATTCCTTCTAAATCAAATTTTAAATTGTCCCACGGATTGGCATTTGAAATCATATACCAACGCGTTGCATCTGCACCATATTCTGATAAAGTTGTAAATGGATCAGCAGCATTTCCTAGACGTTTGGACATTTTTTGTCCGTTTTTGTCTAATACTAAACCGTTAGAAACTACATTTTTATAGGCAATTTTATTAAAAACTAACGTTCCAATTGCGTGTAAAGTATAAAACCAACCACGAGTTTGATCTACACCTTCGGCAATAAAATCGGCAGGAAAATCTTTATTCTCGTCAATTTTATCTTTATTTTCAAATGGATAATGCCATTGTGCATAAGGCATTGCGCCAGAATCGAACCAAACGTCAATTAAATCACTTTCGCGTTTCATTGGTTTTCCTGATGGTGAAACTAAGGTAATTTTATCGACAACATTTTTATGCAAATCGACTAAATCGTAGTTTTCTTCACTCATGTTTCCAACTTCAAAACCTTGAAATGGATTTACAGTTTCTAAACCAGCAGCGATTGATTTTTCTATTTCAGAATATAATTCTGCTACTGAACCAACTAATACTTCTTCGGTTCCATCTTCGGTTCTCCATATTGGCAATGGAATTCCCCAATATCTTGAACGTGATAAATTCCAATCGTTGGCATTTTTTAACCAATTTCCGAATCGTCCTTCGCCAGTTGCTTTTGGTTTCCAGTTGATGGTTTCGTTAAGGTCGAACATTCTGTCCTTGATTTCGGTTACTTTAATGAACCAAGAATCTAACGGATAATATAAAATTGGTTTGTCCGTTCGCCAACAATGTGGATAACTGTGAATGTATTTTTCTACTTTAAAAGCTTTATTTTCTTCTTTTAATTGGATGGCAATTTCAACATCGGCAGAACGTTCTGGAGCTTCGCCATCATTATAGTATTCGTTTTTAACATATTTTCCAGAATAATTTCCTAAACCTTGAATAAATTTACCTTGTAAATCTACTAATGGAACAGGATTTCCCTGCCTGCCGTCAGGCATGGCGTTTTCATCTAGAACTAACATTGGCGGAACTTCTGGCGTTGCTTCTTTGGCGACTTTGGCATCATCAGCACCAAAAGTTGGTGCTGTGTGTACAATTCCAGTTCCATCATCTGTTGTTACGAAATCTCCTGAAATTACTCTAAAAGCATTTTCAGGATTTTGATAAGGTAAAGCCAATTTCATTAATTGTTCGTAACGAATTCCAACTAAATCTGAACCTTTACATTCGGCTAGTATTTGGTATGGAATTAGTTTGTCACCTTCTTTAAAATTTTCAAAATCGGAAGGTTCTGTTGAAGCAAAAAATCCTTTTCCGAATTGTTTTCCGACAAGGTTTTTAGCTAAAATTACTTTCGTTGAACGAAAGGTGTATTGATTAAACGTATCAACTAAAACATAATCTATTTTTGGTCCAACTGTTAAAGCTGTGTTTGAAGGCAAAGTCCAAGGAGTTGTAGTCCAAGCCAAAATGTGAACATCGCCAAAACCTTGTAAAAAGCTTGGTAACGTTTCTGTTTTTGCAAGAAATTGCGCAACAACTGTTGTATCGGTTACATCTCTATAACTTCCGGGTTGGTTTACTTCGTGCGAAGATAATCCTGTTCCAGCTTTAGGTGAATACGGTTGAATTGTGTATCCTTTATATAGTAAATTTTTATTGTAAATTTGTTTCAACAACCACCAAACGGTTTCCATATATTTGGATTTGTAAGTCACATATGGATCTTCCATATCAACCCAATAACCCATTTTTTCAGTCAAATCGTTCCACACGTCTGTATAACGCATTACGGTTTTTTTACACGCTTCGTTATATTCTTCTATCGAAATGGTTTTGCCAATGTCTTCTTTGGTAATTCCTAATTCTTTTTCGGTTCCTAATTCTACAGGCAAACCGTGAGTATCCCAACCAGCTTTTCGTTTTACTTGAAAACCTTTTTGAGTTTTATAGCGACAAAAAATATCTTTAATGGCACGAGACATTACGTGATGAATTCCTGGCAAACCATTGGCTGATGGTGGACCTTCAAAAAACACAAATGGTGTATTTCCTTCACGCGAAGTTACAGATTGTTCAAAGATGTGGTTTTCTTTCCAAAATTCTAAGGTTTCTGATGCTACTTTTGGTAAGTCAAGTCCTTTATATTCAGTAAATTTTGTGCTCATTTAGTTGTATTCTAATTTCAGTTTGCGAAAGTAATAAATAGTTGTGAGTTATGTGTTATGTGATGTTAGTTTTTGTTGGCCACAAAGTAATAAATTGTTGTGAGTTATGTGTTATGAGTTGTGAGTTTTTGTTAGCCACAAAGTCGCAAAGGCACAAAGTTTTTTACTAGTTTTGTGTTTTAAGTGTTTATGTTGAATAAATTCTTTGAAATTATATTGGTTTATGTTGAATTCTGGGTTTTGCGTTAGTGATAGTAGTGAAAATCCTTTTTCAATTGCAATGGGTTTAAACCCATTGCAATTGAAAAAGATTGAAACGGATAGCACGACCTGAAAGGTAACGCCCAAGAAATTTATGAAAAAACCTCTTTTAACACATCGAGCGATTTTGGTTTTTTAAATCCGTCGAGATGAATGGTGTAAAAATCTAGTAGGATTTTTAAAAGTATTTGGCGTTCTATTGCTGCAAAAACTTTTTGATTGCTATCAAATTTTAAATTGATGAGTTTCTTGAATAAATGTGTTTCATGTTCTGATAAAGAATTTATTCCGTGAAATGGTGTAAAAATTCCTTCATTTATATCGAAAAAGTTTAGTTCTATATCGGAATCATCTGGATAAAACCCAAGAAATTTTGTCATTTCGAGCATTAATATTAGATGGAAATTGGCGATTTCTTCGTGATTGTCTAGCCAAAGCAAAGCAGTTTCTAGAAAGGTAAATAAATCTTGGTTTTTTTCTTCTTCGTGAATGGAATGATGAATGATTTCTGACAAAAAAATGACAATGGTGCTTTTGTAAATATTGGTGTTTATAGACTGGAAAGCGGTTGCTAATTTTATTTCTTTAAAATGTTCTAATGTACCTTTATTCTTGTGATTGGCTTCAATTTCAAGAATCGTTAATGGTTGAAAATAAGCAATTTTTTGGTTAGATTTTTTACTAGAAAAAGCACTTTGAACAAAGTATGATTTTAATCCATCAGATTCTGTGAAGCATTTTACAATCAAGCTTTTTTCTTGGTATTTTATTGTAGAAATTACTATTGCTTTGGTTTTGATTAGCATTATCTATCTGATAATCATTACTTTCTTAACCTTAGTTTCAATTCCGTCTTGTGCAGAAACAAATATCATGTAAACACCTGATGCTACTCTGTATTTTCCAAAAGCTGTTCCGTCCCATTCAATTGTTCCGCCAGACGAAGTTGTTTCGTAGACTAAATTTCCTTCGATATCTGCAATTTTTATTATAGCTTTGTCTGTCAAACCACTTATTTTTATAGTTCCTGAAAATTCTGGTCTAACTGGATTTGGGTAAACATAAACATTGTTTAAATTGTCTTCTGGTTTTGTAGCTGTTCCTTTAAAAGAAACTAAACCTTTGTCTGTTGCAAAAAAAACTTCGCCTGTAACATTATCAATTTCAATATCATTTACATTATTACTTGGCAATGGCGAATTGTCAATGGTGAATTTATATATGGTTTCTTGTCCGTTTGGCGAGACTAAGTATACTCCTGAATCGGCAAGTGAAACCCATTTTCTATTAGCGCCATCGACTGCAATATCAAGAATAAATTGTTGATAAAATAATTCTTGTGCCAAACCATCTTCTTCTATTATTATATCTTTGGTAGTTATCATCTCTTCAGATAAAAATTGATCTACACTTGTAATAATTCTTAATCCACGAGCAGTACCAATCCATAATTGATTTCGTTTGTCTAATGCTACACATCTAACGTCAATGTCTGGCAAATTGCCTTGTGTTTCTGTTTTTATTACAATTGATTTATTACTTAGTGTTTCATTAAAAGCAATCAAACCGTTTCGTATACTTGGTAACCACTTTGTGTTATTTTTATCTACTACTGGAATTGCGTAACTTTCATTAAATGTTTCTGTAATAACTTCTGATAAATCATAGGATTCCCAATTTCCGTTTGCTCTTAGCACTTTTAATGCTTTGTCAACATAATTATTTGTCATCCAAAGATTTCCGTTTTTGTCATAAACTGGTCCGTTTATTCTCAAACCGGCAGCTGCAAATGGAGATTCTAATCCATTTGAACCAGTATTTGTATTATCATATAAAACTGTTGGAACTTCATCAACAACTTTTAAAAGTCCAGAAAAATAAGAACTTACATAAAATTCATTTTCATTTGTTGGATTAAATGTAATGTTTGATAATGATTTTGCCCCAAATAAATCTGAATAAGGTATCATATCCCAACCTTCTTCTGTGGTAAATTTACTAATTGGGTATTGAAAAAGTCCGTATGGAAAATTTCCATTATATGGATTATAACCTCTATCATATCTTCCATATAAAGCCCAAAGTGCAGTTGTAGATTTTTTTAATCTAAAAATATTATTTAAAACTGGTCCGTCTGGCATAATAAATTCAAACGATGTTGGGCTTGAAATAGTTGTAGAAACTATTCCGTTTTCATTGGTTCCAATATAAATAACGTCGTTAATAACTGTTGCACAAACAAATGTTACAGGGATTTCGGTTATTTGAGTAGTTTGAATTTGAGCTACTTGTAAAAATGCTTCATTATAAACATGAACACTATTTAATGTTGTAATTATTACATACCCATCATTTTCTCTAATATCTAATGCAAGAAAATTAAAGTTAGAAAATTCTGTTGGTACATTTCCAACAAACTTATATGCTTTACCATTTGTATGTGCACCAACAAGCTGATTATTATAATTTACAACTCCTGACCAATAATCTCCATAAAACTGTAACCATTGGTTAAAATCGATTAAATTTGGATTAGAAACTGCTGCTTTTTTTATTCCATAATATTGTGTTGTTGCATAAATTTCGTCATTGAAAACTGTTGTTTGAAAAACCTTAATATTTTCGCCACTATTTCCAATATAATAGGTGTCACCAAATTCTTGAGTTGTTAAATCAAAAACTGATATTCCGTAATCTGTTGAAATATATACCTTTGATTCATGTTCATAAAAATGATTTATTCTTTTTATTAATGGTGAAACTGGAACTTCATCAATAATTCCTCTTTTGAGAATAATCGATCCGTCTGGTTTTATAATTACTAATAATCCTTTTGTATTTCCAATTAGTGTAATATTGAAAGCATCACTTCTATAAACTGAAGTAATATCGTTTATTTTAAGGCCATCGATAGAATTAATTGTAGAAATGTCATTAGTAGAAATGTTTTTAGAAAACAAAGCGTTTTCTGAAGCTGCAGAAATTTCATTAGTTGATTCTGTTACATCATTGATTTTATTATAAGAGAAATAACCTTGCCATTGAAGGTTTTCTTGAGAGAATCCAGCAATTGAAAATAAAAAAAAGAAGAAAATTATTCTTTGCATTTTATTAAAATATAGTTTTACAAATATAGTATAAACGTAAATAATTCATGTTTAATATATTTAATAAAAAAATGCCTTCAATAATAGAAGGCATTTGAAATAAATTGATACAAATTATTTTATACAATTCCTTGAGCAAGCATTGCATCGGCTACTTTTACAAAACCAGCAATATTTGCACCTTTTACATAATCTGTATATCCATTAGAATCTGAGCCATATTTTACACAAGCTGCATGAATATCTGACATAATTCTTTTTAATCTTTCATCAACCTCTTCTGAAGTCCAACTTAAACGCAAAGAATTTTGTGACATTTCTAATCCTGAGGTTGCAACACCGCCAGCATTAGATGCTTTTCCTGGTGCAAATAATATTTTAGCTTTTTGAAAAATAGTAACAGCTTCTGGAGTTGAAGGCATGTTTGCACCTTCTGCAACACAAATGCATCCGTTGGCAACTAATGCTTTAGCTTCTTCTTCGTTTAGCTCATTTTGAGTTGCACATGGAAGAGCGATATCACATTTTACTTCCCAAGGTCTTTTATTAGCGATATATTTTGCGTTTGGATATTTTGCAACATAATCAGAAATTCTACTGTAGTTTACATTTTTGATTTCCATTACAAATGCTAATTTTTCGGCAGTAATACCATCAGCATCATAAATATAACCCGATGAATCTGACATTGTAACTACTTTACCACCAAGTTCTGTAGCTTTTTGAGCTGCATATTGAGCTACGTTTCCTGAACCAGAAACAACAACAGTTTTATCAGTAAAACTATCACCTTTAGTTGCCAACATACTTTGTGCAAAATACACATCGCCATAACCTGTAGCTTCTGGACGAATTAATGAACCTCCAAATGAGATACCTTTTCCTGTTAAAACTCCTGTGAATTCATTTCTTAATCTTTTATATTGACCAAACATATAACCAACTTCTCTTCCTCCTACACCAATATCTCCTGCAGGAACATCAGTATCAGCACCAATATGTTTAGATAATTCTGTCATGAAACTTTGGCAAAATTTCATGATTTCAATATCTGATTTTCCTTTTGGATCAAAATCGGAACCTCCTTTTCCTCCACCCATTGGTAAAGTAGTAAGACTGTTTTTGAAAGTTTGTTCAAAAGCTAAAAACTTTAAAATACTTAAATTAACCGATGGATGAAAACGAATTCCTCCTTTGTATGGTCCGATTGCAGAGTTCATTTGAATTCTATAACCTCTGTTTACTTGAGTTTTTCCAGCATCGTCAATCCATGTTACACGGAACATGATGACTCTTTCTGGCTCAACCATTCTTTCTAAAAGCATTTTTGCTTCGTATTTTTTATTCTCCTCAATAAATGGAATTACTGTTTCGGCAACCTCTTTAACGGCTTGCATAAATTCTGGCTCGTTTGGATTTTTTTTAGCAACCGCTTCAATAAAATTGTTAATGTTTTGTGACATAAAATATAATATTAATGTTTAAGAAAACGTTTTCGTGAATATTCGACAAATATACATTTTATAAAAATAATGGCACAATTTTTTTGAATTTCTCATTATTTTTATTCATTTGGTAAGAAATTTTAAATTACAATGAAAATATAATTGTCTTTTAAACCATTTTACTCTTTTTTTCGTTAATATATAAGTATTTTTTTATTTTATTTTATTAGTGAATGATGTTTTTATATATTTGTCGAGAATTGAATTAATACCTATCCTTATGTCCAAGTACTTTAAAATGATTTCTTTGCTTTTTCTAGGTGTAATAACCCAAGCAAATGCACAGTTCGGTTTTTCTCATGAAATTGGTGCCATAGTTGGACCTGTAGCTTTTCAATCAGATTATGGTGAGCGACACGATATTTCTACCAATGCTGGTAATACTGGTTATGGTATTGGATTAATTCATTATTTGAATTTTTCATATAAAGCAGAATGTAATTGTTACACACCTGAAACTTATTTTAATGATCACTTCAAGCTAAGAAGTGAATTATCGTATAATAAAACTCAATTACAACACTTTGGAAAATGGGTTGATCCTAACAGAACATCATTAACTGCAGAACAATTAAGAGCTATGAGAGGTAGTACTGCTGTTACAAATGTAGGAATGCAACTAGAGTTTTTTCCTTATAGTATTAGAGATTTTACAGCTACAATTGGTTCATGGGCACCGTTTATTAGTTTAGGAGGACAATTTAGTTTTTATAAACCAACTGCTTATTCTGAACTAGGTCCAGGATTAGGTATTCTTCCAAGTGTTACACCAGAAAAATACATTGGAGCTTTTGATACTAAAGGTTCAACAACATGGTCAGTAGTTTCTAGTGTTGGAACAAGATATAAATTGACGCCACTTTCTGATTTAATGATAGATTTAAGATGGCAATATTATTTTTCTAATTGGGTTGATGGTTTAAATCCAGACCCTAAAATATATACAGAAAACAAAGCTAATGATTGGAATCTTTGGTTAAATTTTGGATATATTTATTACATTCAATAAAAGTATTTTTATCCATAAAAAAAATCCGATTCAAAAAATTTTTTGAATCGGATTTTTATTTTATAAGATTTTAGATTATTTAAAAGCTTGTTCCAAGTCGGTAAGTAAATCTTCAATATCTTCAACTCCTGTGCTTAGACGAACTAAATCATCTGTAATTCCAATTTCTTTTCTTTTATCTTCTGGAATTGATGCGTGCGTCATTAAAGCAGGATGATTTGCCAAACTTTCAACGCCACCAAGTGATTCTGCTAAAGTGAATACTTTTAAATTTTCTAAAAATTTAATTGCATCAGCTTTTAAACCAGATTTGAATGTGAAAGAAACCATTCCGCCAAAACCATTTTGCATTTGTTTTTTAGCAATTTCATGAAACGGATGATTTGGTAATCCTGGATAAAACACTTTTGCAACAACAGGATGATTGCTCAAAAATTCGGCAACTTTGGCACCGTTTTCACAATGTCTTTGTACTCTTAAATGCAAGGTTTTTATTCCTCTTAAAACTAAGAAAGAATCCATTGGTCCAAGTGTTGCGCCAGTTGCAAATTGTTGAAAATGTAGTTGGTTTCCAAGTTCTTCATCTTTTACAATTAATGCTCCAGCGATAACGTCAGAATGTCCTCCAAGATATTTTGTAGCCGAATGCATAACAACATCTGCGCCTAAATCTAAAGGTTTTTGTAAATAAGGCGTTGCAAAAGTATTATCAACTGCAAAAAGAATTTTATGTGCTTTGGTGATTTTGGCAATTTCTTGAATGTCTGCCAATTTCATTAAAGGATTGGTTGGCGTTTCTACCCAAACCAATTTTGTATTTTCGTTTATTAATGATTTGAATTTTTCAATATCATTCATATCTACAAAGTGAAATTTTATTCCGCTGTCTTTATAAATACGAGTAAACATTCTGTAAGTTCCGCCATATAAATCGTCCATTGCAATGATTTCGTCACCAGCTTTGAACGAACGAAGTAAACAATCTGTGGCTGCTAATCCTGATGAAAAAGCCAATCCGCGAGTTCCGTTTTCTATACTTGCTAAAGCATTTTCAAGCGCTGAACGTGTTGGATTTGCAGCACGAGAATATTCGTAATCGGGATTTACTGGTTGTCCTGGACTATTTTGTACAAAAGTAGAGGTTTGATAAACTGGTGGCATAACTGCTCCTGTACTTGGATCGTGATGTTGTCCGCCGTGTATGACTTTGGTATTGAATTTCATTTTATTTAATTTTTTACAAAGATATAAAGATTGTTTTAGACAGGAAGTAAATATTTAAGATTGATGTAAAAGTTTAAGACAGAATTTGTAGCCAAGATAGTAATGAAAAGCTTTGTGAAGGAAAATTACAATTTTTCTTGACCAAAAATTGCGACCAAAGGAAGCGCATTTTTGGTTATAGAAAAATGTGATTTTACAAGTAAACTTGTAATGTATAGCTGGAAGTTGCTTCTAGAAAAAAAGTAGAAAAAAGTATTTTATACAATTTAAATGAATTTCCTTTGCAAGAAATTAATTCTAATGAAGGATACAATATATTACTTGGCAAGTTGCGATACGTGCAGAAAAATTATAAAATCATTACCAAAAAGTGCTAATTTGGTTTACAGAGATATAAAACAAGAT
>NZ_JAYVFH010000130.1:0-2772 GCF_043773265.1 Flavobacterium sp.
GCCATTACTTCTCGTGATTTAGAAAAACTACAAAAAACTGCCGAAGAGTTAACCACAGAAAATGGTGGAAAATGTTTGGCATTGCAATGTGATGTTCGACATTACGACCAAGTTGAAGGTATGTTAGCATCAGTATTAAAAGAATTTGGAAAAGTAGATGTACTTTTAAATAATGCTGCAGGAAATTTTATTTCACCAACCGAAAGACTTTCTGCAAATGCATTTGATACTATAATTGATATAGTTTTAAAAGGTTCAAAAAATTGCACTTTAGCATTAGGAAAACATTGGATTGCTGCAAAACAAACCAATTGTAATGTTTTAAATATAGTTACAACTTATGCTTGGACAGGTTCTGGATATGTAGTTCCAAGTGCAACTGCCAAAGCTGGAGTTCTTGCAATGACAAGAAGTTTGGCAGTAGAATGGGCAAAATATGGAATTCGAATGAATGCCATTGCGCCTGGACCTTTTCCAACAAAAGGTGCATGGGAACGACTTTTACCTGGTGATTTAGCATCTAAATTTGATATGACTAAAAAAGTACCATTAAGAAGAGTTGGAAATCATCAAGAATTGGCAAATTTGGCAGCTTATTTAGTATCCGATTTTTCTGCCTATGTAAATGGTGAAGTCGTTACAATTGATGGTGGCGAATGGCTTCAAGGCGCAGGAGAATTTAATATGCTAGAGCAAATTCCGAGTGAAATGTGGGATATGCTAGAAGCTATGATTAAACAAAAAGGAAGTAAATAAGTGGTCAGTTTTTAGTGTTCATTAAAACTTAGTGAAATGAAAATCACTCGGTCTTTTTTTAAATTTTCTTGTTTTCTAAATAATTTTATGTTATTACTATAATCTGAATATTAAAAACTGATTACTGAAAACTGAATACTGACCACTGAATACTAAAAATTACAACATTGTTAACAAAATACATTTTCATAAACCATAAATAATTGTATTTTTACCACACAAAATTTTAAAGAATTCAATGGGTAAAATCATAGCAATTGCTAATCAAAAAGGTGGTGTTGGTAAAACTACAACTTCAATTAATCTCGCAGCATCACTTGGTGTTTTAGAGAAAAAAGTGCTATTGATAGATGCCGATCCGCAAGCCAACGCAAGTTCTGGACTAGGAATTGATGTTGATAATGTAGAAATTGGAACCTATCAAATTCTAGAACACAGTAACATTCCAGAAGATGCAATTGTGCCTTCTTCATCACCTAATGTAGATGTAATTCCTGCTCATATTGATCTTGTAGCCATAGAAATCGAACTTGTAGACAAGGAAAATCGTGAGTATATGTTAAAGCAAGCTTTGGCAACTATTAAAGATAAATACGATTATATTTTGATAGATTGCGCACCATCATTAGGTTTACTAACTTTAAATGCACTAACTGCTGCCGATTCTGTTGTAATTCCTATTCAATGTGAGTATTTTGCATTAGAAGGATTAGGAAAATTACTAAATACTATAAAAAGTGTACAAAAAATTCATAATCCAGATTTAGATATTGAAGGTTTACTTTTAACGATGTTCGATTCTCGATTACGTCTTTCTAATCAAGTAGTTGAAGAGGTTCAAAAACATTTTAATGATATGGTTTTTACAACAATTATTCAACGAAATGTTAAACTTAGTGAAGCTCCAAGTTTTGGCGAAAGCATAATAAACTTTGACGCAACTAGTAAAGGTGCAGCAAATTATCTTAGTTTAGCAGAAGAAATTATTAAAAAAAACAGTAATTAATTTACAGATTAAATGGCACAAGCAGTTAAAAAACAAGCTTTAGGAAGAGGATTATCAGCACTTTTAAAAGATCCAGACAACGACATTAAATCGGTGAACGATAAAAATGCCGATAAAGTTGTTGGTAATATTATTGAGCTTGATCTTGAAACTATTGAAATAAATCCGTTTCAACCTAGAAGCAATTTTAATGAAGATTCACTAAAAGAATTAGCATCTTCAATAAAAGAACTTGGTGTTATTCAACCCATTACAGTTAGAAAATTAGATTTTAATAAATACCAATTAATTTCTGGAGAACGACGTTTGCGTGCTTCTAAACTTATTGGTTTACCAACAATTCCTGCCTACATTAGAATTGCAAATGATAATGAATCACTTGTAATGGCATTGGTAGAAAATATTCAGCGTCACGATTTAGATCCAATAGAAATTGCACTTTCTTACCAACGATTAATTGACGAAATTCAATTAACACAAGAGCAAATGAGCGAACGAGTTGGAAAAAAACGCTCTACAATTACCAATTATTTACGTCTTTTAAAATTAGATCCAATTATTCAAACTGGTATTCGTGATGGATTTATTTCTATGGGACACGGAAGAGCAATAATTTCAATTGAAGATCAAGATATTCAGGCCGGAATTTATCAAAAAATTGTTAGTCAGAATTTATCTGTTCGTGATACAGAAGTTTTGGTAAAAAAACATCAAGATGGATTGAAACCTGCTTCTGCAAAAGCAACTAAACAAACTTCATTTACTATTGCAGAAGATCAAAAGAAGGCGTTTACAAATTTCTTTGGTGCTAAAGTTGATGTTAAAATTGCAGGAAATGGAAAAGGTAAAATTGCAATTCCATTTCATTCTGAAGAAGATTTTAATCGAATAATAAAACTTATAAACGGTTAGTGAAAAAGTTAATTTACATAGTAATTATATTTCTTTTTTTGGGAAATTCAATTTTTGCACAAGTAGAAATTGATAAAACATTAATTATAACAGATACA
>NZ_JAYVFH010000131.1:0-6734 GCF_043773265.1 Flavobacterium sp.
TTAATTTTGGGCAGCTTCTTTAAATTCTAACAAAATAAATGGGAAGAAATAACGAAAGAAACATTAAAAAACATAACGATAAGCTTCATAAAGAGCAAGATAAAGCCAAAGCTAAAAAAGTAGCTCGTGAAGAAAAACTAAAAGAAATTTTAAGACAACTTAATGTTAAAAAAGGTATTTAAACAGATGAAATTAGCTTTTTAACGAATAAATTATTATAGTCCTAACTATTTTGTTAATTTAATATAAATTTTAATAAATGATTTATTAAAATTTAATAAAAAAACACGTAAAAGTACGTATATATAAGATTTTTATTAATTCTAATTTTGTAAAACAATTCAATGATATATATAAGCAATTCCCAAATTACCTATTTTATATGATAAAATAATTTTTTTATACCTACTGATGTAAATGATACAACTAGTTTGAAGTATTAATTTATAAATGATGTGTTATGAAAAATTTATTACTATTAAAAAAAATAAATATTGTGTTGCAAGTGTTTGTTTTACTACTAACCATTAATGTTAATGGGCAAATTATTGGAACTCCAACTGTAAATTCCTCTGGTGGTCCAATTTCTATAAGTTTTATGGTTACAAATGGTATTGGAAACCCCAATTATTTTACAGGAACCACAGACTATAATGTTTATTTATCAGACAATTCTGGATTAAATTTTACTTCAATTTATACTTTTAATTCAAGTTCTTTTCCTGTTTCAAATAATGGTTCTACTGCTATAGTTACAAGAGACATTCCTATTCCTTTAGGAACACCATCATCAAGTGGTTATAAAATATCTGTTGGCTCTACAAGTCCATTATTTGATGGTAGTGGCGGAATAAATGCTTCTAATTCATTTACATTATTTTGTGATTTTAGTATGCCTTCAACTTTAGATGGCTTTATTAAATCGGCTTCGCCTGCATTGAATTATTATATAATGACTATTACTAATATAGGTAATGTCTCTGATAGTTACACACTATCAAGTTCACAAACAGGAACCAATTTAACCTCACAATTTCAAAATGTAAATGGAGTAACTATAACTTCAACTCCTGTTTTAGAACCAAATGAATCCTATAGTTTTTTGATTAGATTTGATACACCAAATGGTACTCAACCCAATAATTATAATTATACGACTGTACTAGCAACATCAAATAATTGTTCAAATGTTTCTCATAGTTGCTTGGTAACAACTTTTATTTATGGTGGTGGTGGAAATCCAAATTTACCAGATTCTCCAGATTTGGATATTGTTAAAACAGCTAGTACAGGAACTGCTATTGTTGGAGGTTTTATTGATTATGCAATAACTATAAAAAATAATACTACAAAAAACGGATTAAATCCTATTATAAAAGATTTTATTCCTGCCAACGTTGATTTAATAAGCTACAATAAAAGACCTGGTGAAACTAGAAATGTGATTTTTTCATTTGATTCTGTTGAAAATAGTTTAACAGCAGTTTTAGAAGGTACATTAATAAACTCTAGTTTTCCTTTAACAATATTTATTAAAGTAAGAACAAAATGTAATTCTGTACCTACTGTAATTAACTCATCAGAAGTTTATACAGTTTCTGGAGATTCAAATCCTTTAAACGATTCATCGTCTGCAACCACAACAGTAAATTATGATTTAACGAATAGTTCTATCGGTACTTGGACAGGAAGTTATAATTTAGATTGGTTTGATTGTAGAAACTGGTCTGGTGGAGTTGTGCCAACAAACTCTGTAAATGTGACTTTGCCAACTATTAATCAAAATTCAGTTATTAATGAGCTTTCTACATTTGCACCATTAGATAAAATTGCAAGATGTAATAACATTACAATTCAGAGCGGAAAAACACTTACTATTAGCAACACAAGTAAGCTTTATGTGTCTGGAAACATATTGAATAATGGCACTTTTGTCCCTGCTAATAGCACAATAACTTTTAATAATGCTATTTTAAATCAATACCAAACCATAACAAGTAGTAACAACCAAATTACTTTTTATAATTTAAATTTAAATACATCAAATGGTTCTAAAGGAGTTTTTATTCCAACTAATTTTGGATTGTATGTTTCAAATAATTTAGATTTAATTTCAGGTGACATTCGATTAAATGGTAGTTCACAATTAATTCAATCAAAACTTGGAATTTCAACAAACTCAAGTTCTGGAACAGGAAAAATTTATAAAGATCAACAAGGACAATCTAATGTTTATAACTACAATTATTGGTCTTCGCCAGTCGGCACAAATGGATTATATACTGTTGCAAGTGTATTAAAAGACGGAACAAACCCATCAAATCCTCAAACTATAAATTGGATAAGTGCTAATAATGGATTACCAACTTCTCCAATAAGTTTATCTAATTTTTGGATTTATAAATATCAAAATGTTTCTAATAACGTTGCCAATTGGACTTATATTGGACCAAACGGAAACATAAATGCAGGAAATGGATTTACATTAAAAGGAAGTGGTTGTGCAACTCCAACTCAAAATTATACATTTGTTGGCAAACCCAATAACGGATTGATTACTTATCCAATTGCAGCAAACAACCTTAATTTAAGTGGAAATCCTTATGCATCATCATTAGACTCTCATCAATTCATTGATGATAATGTTAGTTCATTATCTGGAACACTATATTTTTGGGAACATTATGTTTCTAATGCAACCCATGTTTTGGCTAATTATCAAGGTGGTTATGCAACACTTACAAAAACTGGTGGTACAGCTCCAGTTGCACCAATTGGAATAAGTAATTTAGGTTCTAGTACTAGAATTCCAAATAGATATATTCCTGTTGGACAAGGATTTTTTGTAGTTGCCAATGCAACAGGAGGAACAATAACTTTAAGCAATAATCAAAGAACTTTTGCTACAGAAACAAACACAAACTCTAATTTTATGTTTAGAAATGAATCGCAATTAGTTTCAAGATCAAATTATAAAAAAGTTAAATTAGGGTTTACAAATTTATCAAATTCAATTCACAGAGAAATCTTGGTAGGATTTATGAATCAAAACGCAACAGAAAATTATGATTATGGATATGATGGAGAACAAATTGACACTCAAAACAATGATGTTTATTTTACATTAAACAATAAAAAACTAAATATTCAAGGTGTTGGAAACTTTACTACAAATAGTATTATTCCAATTGGAATTGTAATTGGTACATCTGGAAAAGTTGAATTAAAAATAGAGAACTTAGAGAATTTTAATATCGAAGAAACCATATACATGCATGACAATCAAACAAATATATATCATGATATTAAAAATAGTGCTGTTTATTTTAATTTAAATCAAGGAACTTATAATAATCGATTTTCTTTAAGATTTACAAATAATAATAATAATAATATTAATAATGGGTTTTCTAAAACAGTATCATCACCAAAGGATATTAAAGCGACAATTACTGATAATAAGTTTGCATTTGAAAATTTAGAAGAATTGAAATCTGTTGCATTGTATAATTTATTAGGTCAAAAAATAAATATTTGGAATGTTTTAAATAAAGACGAGAATATAATTGTTTATGATGTTTCCAACATTTCTAATGAAACCTATATTGCAAAATTTATTTTTGAATCTTATGAAATAACTAAAAAAATTATAAAAAATTAATTCAAAAAAACAATGTAAATTTTATGTTTTTTAAACTAAGTAAGTGAAAAAAAATATTTAAATTTATTTCTTCTAAAAGTAAATTATCATGACTATTTGCTATTGTGGAAATCACTTATCATTTGAAGAATGTTGTCAACCTTACATAAAAGGAACAAAAAAACCTGCAACTGCAGAAACGTTAATGCGTTCTAGATACAGCGCTTATGCAACTAAAAATGCTGATTATTTGGTTGCTACAACTCATATTTCAACAAGAAAAAATTACAAGAAAAAAGACATATTACATTGGGCAGAAACCAATAAATGGACAAATTTAGAAATACTAGAAACAACACTAAACACTGTAACTTTTAAAGCATCTTATCTTGACAATCATAAATTGCCAAAAATACATCATGAAAAATCTACTTTTATTCTTGAAGATGGAAATTGGTTTTATGTTGATGGTGAATTTTAATTAATCGTTTTTTTTATAAAATTTATTAATAAAAAATTTATTTAATTTAGTATAAATAACTCTTTCTATTAAATAAGAAAAGCCCAAACAAACTATAAAATAAATACAATATCTAATAAAGTTATTTTCTATTATTTTGTCTAAATAACTAGCGTGAATAATAAGAAAAAAATGCGAAATGTAAATCCCAAATGATATAGAAGCAATAGATTCAAACCAACCAAAAGTGATGTTAAAGCCAAACCATTTTAGTTTTTTCCAGAGTAAAGCACCAATTATTATTAGTAATGCAAAAGCAAAATGTCTAAATTCTAACCAAGGATGAACACCAACAATTCCTTGCAATTTCTGAATACTGATTTTATCTTGAAGGACAATATTAAAAAACAAAATTAAAGTACATAAAAAAAGTGTAATCAACGGAATATGTAATGTTCTAAAATTGATTTCACTCTTGTTTAAATATAATTTAGCCATATCAACACCAATCCACCAAATTACTAAATACATTAATTCTCTATTAATAAAATTTGGATAGAAGAGATAAGAAATAGCTGCTAAAACTCCTAAACCATAAACAATTAAAGAACAATTTTTATTGAAGTTTTTATATAGAAATAGAAATATAAAATAAAACCACCACTCATAAGACAACGACCAAAGCGGACCATTATCAAGAAAAGGATCAAATAAAACATTTGGTTTTATTTCTGATGCATCTTGCAACATAAAAAGATTTCCGAGTAGTGTTTTCCAATCTACAGCTACTAAATCATTTGAACTGTAACAAATTAGAAAATAACTAGTAAGATAAACTAAAATAAGCGGAATGTAGATTCTAAAAAACCTTTTAAAAAAAAATAGTTTAAACGATTTAACTGATGATTTTTCAAAAGAATAGGAAATTACAAATCCAGAAAGCACAAAAAATAAAATAACCGCTTCTTGACCAAAATGAAACAAAAAAGAAAAATTGAATCCACCAATAATTAATTCAGAAGAAAATAGATGATGAAAAACAACATACAAAGCTGCAAAACCTCTAACTGCTTCTAATTTTGATAATTTGGTTTTTTCTTTGTTGGAATTCTGTTTCAGATTCATACTACTTTAAGAGGTTTTGTTTGAGTTACAAAGCTACACTTTTATAATTGTGATGCAAGTTTATAAAACTTACAGTGTTTCTCTAAATGAGAATTACATCAATCAAAAAAAAAAAAATACGTCTTGTTTTTTTATAACAAAACGCATTTAATTTATTCTTCTTTAGATTCTATTTTGGCTTCTTCAACATCTTCCTCTTCTTTTGGTCCTAAAAAGTAAAGTGCTGCACCAACAACAATTAAACCTATTTTTATAATCCAAGCAGTTGTGTCACCCCAATTATAAATCCACATTAATAGTCGTGGAACTCTGTCTAAATAATTCATAACTACAGCTACTATTCCTAGCAAAGCCATAATACTTCCAATTCTTTTCATAAATGTTGTTATAAAAGGTTAATAGACATGCAATATATTAATTTTATTAAAACAGAATGCATTTCAATTAAAATTTACCTTCACAATAACCTGAAATAATTATAACAGAACCATTACTTATATTAACAGCTTCAATATTTTGAAATTCTAATTTATATTTATCATTTCCTAAAGCGGTTACTTTTACAGAATATCCTGCCAAACTATAACTTAGTGATCCTTTTACATAACTTCCTTGTGCAAAAAGCATAGTTCCAGTTTCTCCAATGCCAAATTCATAAGTTCCGCTTGGCGCACTACTCGAAGTTAAAGGATAATTTATTTTGAAAGTTATGTTTTCGTAATTGGTATTTCCAATTGTACCTTTTGACAACGAAAAAATTAATGCGCTTTCTCCTTCTATAGATGCAATACCGTTGGAAACGTTTACAGAAGTTGGAACAAATGTCATTCCGTTAGCGATAATATTAGAATCAATAGTTTGATTAACATTAGTATCAGATGAACAACTTGCCAACATTGTAATTACTATTGTAAAAAGAAAAAATATTTTAGTTTTCATGATTTTATGATATTAAAAGTGGTTTTAGAAGTTATTGTTTTATAGTTTTACAGGAAAGTTTTGGATATAAATTAGACCTAACAGGTTTTTAAAACCTGTTAGAACTAAAATAAAACTACATATTCCTACGATACTGACCACCAACTTCAAACAAACCATTAGTAATTTGTCCTAATGAACAAACCTTTGTGGCTTCCATCAATAACGCAAAAAGATTTTCGTTTTTGATGGCTGCTGTTTGCAATAATTCTATTTGTTCGGCTACTTTAGAAGCACTTGATTTTTGTAAATTGGTCAACATATCTATTTGATATTGTTTTTCTTCTTCGGTAGCACGAATTACTTCTGCAGGAATAACTGTTGGTGAACCTTTAGAACTCAAAAAAGTATTTACACCAATAATCGGGAATTCTCCTGTGTGTTTCAAGGTTTCATAATACAAACTTTCTTCTTGAATTTTGCTTCGTTGGTACATAGTTTCCATTGCACCAAGAACACCACCACGTTCTGTAATTCGGTCAAATTCTTGTAAAACTGCATCTTCAACTAAATCGGTTAATTCTTCTATAA
>NZ_JAYVFH010000132.1:0-3956 GCF_043773265.1 Flavobacterium sp.
GCAAGGCGTCCACAAGAAATCCTGGTTGCCCGTTCATTTTCACGGGTGCAATTATGGTGTTGGTATCCAACTTGTCCTCCGACATAAAAGCAATCGGCATAAAATAATGCTGGTAAAAAGCTTCCTTGAAATTGACTTCGAGCAAAACACCATAATAAGTGTTCTTTTTTGAAGTGATTTTAAAAGAATCTACCACTTCAATATACTTTAAAGTACTAGCTTTTCCGCCATACCAACGCTTATTGATAATATAATTTTCAAGAATGTCTGAAGAAAAAACTTTTACAAATTCCTTATCTTCAAATGCATTTTTCCAATCTGTTTTGAAAACAAACGGGTTTTGAAATTCATCTTCATTAATCTTGCTTTCTTTCATTATTTTGAAGTTTAATAAACTATTTCTATGTGGTTAAAAAAACCTTAAATCATTATCGTTGAATTTTAAATAAATGAAAAGGAAGTTCAGCAGAAAGTTCCACAAAATTCCATTCTTTATCCCAAATATAACTATTTCCTGTGATTAAATCGGTTACAGTAAACGATTGTCCTTCTTGAATATTTAATAATTGTAATGGAATTTTTACCCAAGTTTGTTTGGCATAGTATGCATCTAAACTACAAATCATTAGGGTTTCACTTTCTTTATTGTCATCGAATTTGTAATAAGCAATTACTTGATCATTATCGGTATCACAAAAATGAATATTATTGGTTTGCTGTAATGATATTTGCTCTTTTCTAATGTTGTTAATCTTACTAATTAACATTGTGATTTTATTTTCTTTTTCCCAATCCCAATGACGAATTTGGTATTTTTCAGAATCGATATATTCTTCTTTGCCAGGTATAGCATCAGAAATCATATGCTCGAAAACTGGTCCGTATATTCCAACTGAAGAACTTAATGTGGCTGCTAAAAAATACTTTTGTAGATAGGTACTTTCGTTTGCTCCTTGAAGTGCATATGGATTTATGTCTGGTGTGTTGGGCCAAAAGTTAGGTCTAAAAAATTCTTTTTGGCTAGATTGTGTAAGTTCAGTAACGTATTCTATTAACTCAGCTTTTGAATTTCTCCAAGTGAAATAGGTATATGATTGTGTAAATCCTTGTTTTGCTAGTTCGTTCATAATTTTTGGACGCGTAAAAGCTTCTGCAAGAAATAATACATCTGGATGTTTCTTCTTAATTTCAGTAATTAACCAACCCCAAAAATAAAAAGGTTTTGTATGCGGATTATCAACTCTAAAAATTTTGACTTCACATTCTTCAACCCAAAATAAAGCGCAATCTAATAACTCTTTCCAAAGATTTTTCCAATCGTCGCTTTCAAAATAAATAGGTAGTATATCTTGATATTTTTTTGGTGGATTTTCTGCATATTGAACTGTTCCATCTGGTCTCCATTTGAACCATTGCGGAAAATCTTTAACATATGGATGATCTGGTGCTGCTTGAAGAGCAAAATCCATTGCAATTTCTATTCCTAAGTTTTTAGCAGATTTTACTAATGATTTAAAATCTTCTAAAGTTCCTAATTCTGGATGAATAGATTTGTGTCCACCATATTTAGATCCAATTCCCCAGGGTGAACCAACATCATCTGGATTTGCATTTGTTGCATTATTTATTCCTTTTCTATTTAATTCGCCAATTGGATGAATTGGTGGGAAATATAAAGTATCAAAGCCCATTTTTGCAACTCTAGGTAATAATTTTTCACAATCTTTAAAATTACCGTGTTTTCCTAATTCATTCGATGCTGAACGAGGAAAAAATTCGTACCAAGTACTGAATAATGCTTTTGGTCTGTCAACATATATTTTAAATTCTTTAGATTGGTTTGCCAGAAACTTTGTTGGATTTTCTTTAAAAATACTTTTGAGTTTAGCTGAAACTGCTTCAATAATAGCATTATCATAGTTTTTTTCGTCAGAAAATATTTTTATTGTTTCTTGTAAATATTTTTTCTCAACTGAAGAAACTTTATTAAGTAAAGGTTTTAAGTATTCAATTCCTTCTAAAAGTTCAGATTTAACTTCTTGATTATCTATAATTTTCTTTCCAATTCCATATTGCCAATTTAAGGCATAATCAATCCACGACTCTACGAAATAAGAATAAAACCCTTGTTTTTCAACAGAAAATATTGCGACAAAAACATCATTAGAATCTGTATTCATTCTAATTTCTGTCCACTTTTTTTCTTCAATGTGTTTGTATTGTACCACAGCTTCCATTATATCGTGACCATCAGAAATAATATCCACTGAAACTTTAACATTTTGCCCAACAATTCTTTTTATGAAAAAATTCCCATTATCTAATTGAGGCAAAATATTTTCAATTATAACTCGCTTTTGATTTTGCATTTACAACTTTTTTTAGATTACTAAAATATAAAAAATATGGCATAAAAATTATTAAGAAAAAAAATATTTATCAAATTATAAATTAAATTAATTTGAAAATTTAATAGTTACTAATTTAGTTTCAAATTATATTAGCGTTTTAATTATGTTTAATTACATTAATGTCTGATAAAAAAATAAAATCACTATTTATATTATCTATATAACTGTTATTCAGTTGTTTGTTTTTTAAATTTTTTGCTTTCTAAATCAAGGCGTCAAAAAAAGGATAATTGTTATACTTCTGCTTTAATGATAATCCAGTATTTTCTGGATTTTCTAAAAATTTTATCAGTTGGATTTAATTGAAAAGATGAATTTCACAAAAACTAACCAAGTTTGAAAAAGCCCAGCTCCTTTTTAATTTCTTTTTGATTACTGCTATTAGCATATTAACAATTAAAACACAATAAAACTGAATTTTAATAGCATTTTCATTATCTCCTAAAAAAATATCGCAACGGAAAATTTTGTTTTAATTGCTTGAATAGTAATTTTATTGCCATCTAACTTTATACAGTCCTACGATTTAATCGGCTCTTAACTCAAACAAATTCGTAATAAATTCAAATTCTATTTTGTTTTCTCGGTCATAAAATTTTACTTTCCTGACTTTGTTGCTACTTTTCCTTCATTAACTTCTATTTCAATAATTTCCTCTTACAGAACACCACTGTGAATCTCATCAGAAACTTCTTTTACACTAACAATATCATAATTTGCATTGTCTTTGATTCGAGTTACAAATCCTGTTTTATTGTCTGTAAAATGCTTGAATTACTTGTAATCATTATAACCTTTGTCAAAAACATAAATGGTGTTGTCATCACATTTTAGTTTTTTTTAAAAGTTATGGTCGTTCGTTGTTACTGGGCTAAACCATACTAAACATGGCACTTTTTCATCAGCATTAATTACCTTATAAACTTTAATTCCGCCTTTACTTTTATTGTCTTTTGACTTTCTTCAACACAGCTCAAAATCTTTAAACAAGCTAATTGTTGTGCTATCGACAATTTTAACCTGTTTTTTTTAGAACATTTTGAATTCGACTGTCCGACAAAACTGAACCATATTCGAACAACAACTTATTATAAATATCTTCAAAAAACTCAACCTTTCTTTTCTTGTTTGCATTGGACAAAGTGCTTCGTTTTGGAATGTAACTCAATTGAAAACTTTCTGTTTTTCCAGACAATCCAAGCATTGCACAAGATACTTCTCGAAGTGAATTACAAATGGCAATCGAGTAAAAAAGTATACTTATCAAATGGTCTTTACTCTTAAAACGTTATACATATCTGTCGGAATCATTCATTTTTACTGCATCTTTTATTATTTTAACTTCAATTAAAGAAATCAGCTGTCCGAAAATAGATTTACTAGTAAAATAATTACTTTTTTCTCATCGTTTTTTGTCTTTTGCAAAACCAAATTACGATTTTAATTGAGAAGCCATTTTTATGGCTTCTTTTTTATTTGTTTTTATTTACTTTTATCGGACAACAATGATAATTAATTAATTTTTTTTGAAACTAATAAAAATTG
>NZ_JAYVFH010000133.1:0-2709 GCF_043773265.1 Flavobacterium sp.
CTGGGTGATGCGATGGGAGCTGCAAAAAATGTTGTCCTGGAGCCACTGGCAAGCGCGTTGGCAGGAGCGGCTGTTTTACATAAATGATATTATAGCTTCATTGCAAAAACCAAAAAAACAATAAACTCGCTTTGTGATGAACTATAATACTCAATTATGTAACACAGCTTGGGGGAAAAAATTACTGGCACAAGTTGCGAAGCGTACGTGTTTTTTCTAAAAACTGTGCCAGTAATTTTTTTTGGAGCGTTGGCAAAGGAGTGGCTTTTGAAATGTAAAACGTCCTTTTTACCACCGAACGAAAAAATACATTCTCGTTATTGGAAATGAAATTAGCGAAATGAAGCAAACAAAGATGCGAGTTTAGGAATACTTGGACTAAACGAGGATTTTGTGCAGCTGAATGAGATAATTTAAGTGTAAGTATCCAAATTAATTATAACTTTTACTAAGTGAGTATATTCTTTTTTATTTTCTTATAATCTATTTCCATTTTGAAATGTTTTTAAAATTTTTATTGATTTTTATAGTGTAACATTTATACTATCTCTAAATTTTCTTTTAATAAATTTTGATAACTCTATTCCTTTCAATTTTTCAGAAGATCTGGTGTGACGAACATATATAGTTTCTTCAAAATCACCTTTTTCATTTTTTAAAATGTGTATTTCATCTATGCTTGGTTTCACATTAATTATCATAATATCACCCTCTGGAAACTTTAAAAATTCCTTCTCCAATATTGTTGGAGAGAAACTATTGCCAAAATACTCCTTTACTTTTTGATCAAATAATTCAGAAAAATCATCTCTTTCTTTACCAATTCCTTTAGATTTTTTCAAATTGACATAATCTTTCTCAAGACCAAATATTTTTTTGTCATCACTTACACCTAGAAGTAAATAGCCCCCAGAGGTGTTAGCAAAGGCACAAATTGTTTTTAAAGCACTATGAATTATTATATTTTGAATATTTGGGACATTTTTTGTCTCTTCTTTAATTTGCTCGATTTTTGATTTAAGAACATTTATTTCTTCCTGACTCTTAGATTTTGAAATTTTAGTTTCTATATTCTTAATTATTTTTATTTTTTCCTCATTTGGAATAGGTGTAAAAAAAGTAGCTTTAAATTCTAATTTAGGACCTTCGTCTTCATTTATAAGGCCTCTAAAGTATACTCTTTTTTCATCTTGTTCATTTTTAAGTTTATCTTCTATAGTTTCTTCAACCGATAAAACGCCTTGGGTGATAAATTCACGAATTCTTTTTAGGTTTTTTAATGTGAAATTATCCAACTCTGATTCAACGACATCTGAAATTATTAAATTATTAGCCAATGCATTCTTTGCAACTGTTTTTAGTAATTTATTATTTTCACCAAATGAGTTCTTCGACAAGTTAAATAGATTCTCTAAATCTTCTTCTTTTTGACTATTAAACAAATTCAATATTTCTGTAAAAAAAACTAAGTTTTTTGATTCAGGAAATGTTTCTAAAGTCTTCTCATCTATTTTCTCTTTTACTAATAAAATATCTTTCCTAAAATCTTCATAATTATTAAAAGAATAATTTGATATTAAATTATCCAATCGGATAAGCGCCAAGAAATAATCTATATAAATATTCAACAAATATGATCTAGCACTTTTTGTATTTGAAAAGAATGCTTTAGCAAATTTTATGTATTTTATTTTTTCTTGTAAATTATTTTGTAAAGTAGCATATTGTTCGAATATATATCCTTTTTCTTCTTCCACTTTAAAATTAATATCATTTAACTCAGAACTTGAAATATCTTCATCTGGATCGTAATAAAAATTTTCTAATATGTCCAAATATTCTTCTTCATATTCAGTTCCTATTAAATCTTTTAAACTTAAATCAATTTTATCTTTTTCATATTTTAAAAACACAGCCGGAATTCTTCTTCCCTTATTAAAAATGATTGGAAATAAATCTCTTTCAAAATATTTGGTTGACACATTATTCAAATGTATTAAGCCATCTCCATAATCAGTTTCAACAAATACTCCAAAAGGCTGAGTATCTTTAACTGTAACATAAATAACTGAATTAATTTCAGGAATCAGAGTATCAATGTTGTTTTTGGAGAAATAATTTTCATTATCCAAGGCTAATTGCTTAGAAATAAAATATTTAAATTCATTACAATATAGAGTTATATCAACATTAATACTCCAATTTATATTTTTTAAATTATAACTTTTTAATGTGGGATCAGTAATATTTAAATAAGGTAAAAAACCATTCGTATTATCAATTAATAAATTACATCCTTGTCTATGTTTTTGAATTATTTTGGATAATATAAAAGGACTTTCCGTTTCTATATAGCTACCAATATTTGGATTATCAATTAAAGAGACATAATCAATAACTAATTTATTATCTATAAAATTAATTGATGGTTTTAGAGGATTATTTAAGTTTGAAACCACATAAAAAGCATTTAACAATAATTTTTTCTTCGATACTGAATCTTTTTCCAAATAAAAGAAAAATCTGTAAAACTGAGCTAACAATATATTGGTTTCACTTTCTAAATTTATTAGACTACTTAATATTAACTCAATATATAACCAGTTAATGAATTTAGCTAAATCATTCTTCTCAAACAAATCATTATTTGAAGATAAAATAAAATAATCTTGTGTAATTGAACTTATTAATGAATTTTTTTGTTTTTGT
>NZ_JAYVFH010000134.1:0-7455 GCF_043773265.1 Flavobacterium sp.
TTGTAAAAATAATTTATTAACCACAATTGATGTTTCAACTTGTATAAATCTAGTAACTTTAGATTGTAGCAACAATAGTTTGGTCACTTTATTTGTAAAAAATGGTCAAAATGAAACTATTAATCTAAGTGGTGGTTCAAATAGCGGATTACAATATATTTGTGCAGACGAAAGTCAAGTCGCTGCATTAACTGGAGGTTCATATGAAGTAAATTCACTTTGTACAATAACTCCAGGCGGAGTTTATAGCGTTATTAGTGGCACAATTAGTTATAATGATACTGATGTAGTAAACAATCTTGAAAAAAACGTTAAAATACTTTGTACTATAGGTTCTCAAGTAATTCAAACAACTACAAATGAAGCTGGATTATTTGTACTTTACACCACTCAAACTACTGGAAATTATACTATTACTCGTGGATTGGAAAACAATGATGCATTTCAATCTTCTGCTCCAATTACAAATGATTTAGCTGTAGCTGGAAACAATAATGATTTTGTCCTAGCTCCAAATCTTTCTGCTCAAGTACCAGATTTAGAAGTGGTTTTGGCTCCAATAACTCCAGCTTTACCAGGTCAAGATGCAGTATATAAAGTGATTTATAAAAACAAAGGTTCTAAAAAAGTTGATGGTTTTGTAGATTTTAATTTTGATAATACTAAAATTACATATGTTGGTTCGTCTGAAACTTCTCCAATAATTACTCCTTCTCAACTTAGAAATTTGTTTACAAATTTACTTCCTCTAGAAACAAGAAGTTTCGAAATCACATTAAATTTAAATCCTACTACTGCTACAAATTACTATTCAGTTGGTCAAAGTGCCAATTTTAATGTTGATATAAATGAAGTTACAAATCTAGAATTAAGTACAACATTAGCAGACAATACTTTTTCTTATAATCAAATTGTTCAAAGTTATACACCTAATAATATTAAATGTTTAGAAGGAAACTCACTTGGCGCATCGTTAATAGGTGAGTATTTACATTATGTAATAAATTTTGAGAATTCAGGAAGTGCAGTTATTGATAATGTTGTTATTAAAAACACATTTGATAGTTCTATTTTCGATATGAATTCAATTCAAATACTTGAAACATCACATCCATTAGATTTAAAAATTGTAGATAATAATGTAGATTATTATTTTAGAAATTCAGGAATAAGTCCTCCAGGTGGTCATGGTGGAATATTGTTAAAAATTAAAACTAAAGATGATTTAGTTCCAGGAACATCGATAAATAATAATGCACAAATATATTTTGATTATTCAGCTCCAATTGTAACACCAACAGATACCATAGTTTTTCAAGCATTAGGTGTTGCAGAGAATAATGTTGATATGACAATTAAAATTCATCCAAATCCAACTCGTTCAATCATCAATATAAATGGCAAATTTACTATACAATCGATACAGTTATATGATATTCAAGGTAGATTGTTACAAACTAATATAGAAAATTCCAATGAATCTTTGCTTGATATTTCAGAAAAATCTAATGGAATTTATTTCATAAAAATCACCACTGACAAAGGAATTAAAGTAGAAAAAATAATAAAAGAGTAATTAAGAAACTTTGGTAAAAGTTTATACTAAAAAGATTCTCAGTATTTATTGAGAATCTTTTTTAGTATATATAAAAATTAACCAAATCGTTAAACTATTTGTGAGTTTTTTATTTATTTAGAATTTGTTAGAAATGCAATTTTCAACTTTTCAATTTCTAATGGTTTTAAAAAGAAATCATCAAAAAAGTGATTGTAATCTACATTATCTTTGGCAGAAATATCAGCTGTAAGACCAAATATTGGAGTTTCTTTATTTAAATTATCAAGTGTTCTAATGTTTTTGGCTGCTTGATAACCATCCAAAATAGGCATATGAATGTCCATTAAAATAAAATCATATTTGGTATGTTTACATTTTTCTGTTGCAATTAATCCATCAAGCGCGTGGTCTGTTTCAATTTCCCATTTTGAGAGAAGCTTTTTTGCAATCATTGCATTTATGGCATTGTCTTCTGCTAGAAGCACTTTGATTCCCAGCATACTATCCTTTAATACAGCTTTATTATTCTGTTTAATACTTTGTGTTTTTTTTAATTTTAATTCAAAAGAAAATACAGAACCTTTTCCAAAAACACTTTCTATTTTAATTTCACTATTATGAAGCTCAATAATTTTTTTAGAAATTGATAGTCCTAATCCTGCGCCATCTTTTTTTCTATTAATTCCATTTTTTAACTGTGAAAAACTGTGAAAAACTTGTTCAAGATTTTCTTTTTCAATTCCAATTCCTGTATCTGAAACTTTAAATAATATTTTATCAAAATCATCAGTTTGTTTAAGAACTTGAACTTCTAAAACAACATTTCCTTCTTCAGTAAATTTAATAGCATTAGATACTAAATTTCCTAAAATTTGAGTAATCTTAGTTTCATCAATCAAATAGTTCTCAGCAATGGTTTTATCAACTTTAAGTTTAAAATTTATACCTTTTTGATTTGCTTGAAATTGATACGTTTTCCAAAAATTATCTAGGTAAGATTTTATATTACTAGTTTGTATATCTAAACTCATTTTACCCAAATCAAGCTTAGTAAAATCTAAAATATCATTGATAATTTGCATTAAATGATTAGATGAAAATTTAAGAGAATCAATCAACATTTTATCTTCAATGTGAGAATTTTCACTCAACATTGTTGCTATTGTTGTTACTGCATTGAGAGGAGTTCTAATTTCGTGACTCATTGTAGAAAGAAATTCTTGTCTAACTCTAGCTGCTTCTTCTATTTTATTGCTTTTAGTAATTAATAAAGTCTTTTCTTGTTGAAACTCTGTTTCTTTTTGCATAGTTTGCATTCTAACAAGCAAATCATAATTCTCAATGATTTTAAAATTTTGAGCATTAAAAACACTTTCTTTTTCAAACAAATATAATTCTAAATGATGTAGTGCTTGATCATTATTGTTTTCAAATTTAAAAATGGAGTATAATAAATAGAGTGATTTAATTTTGATTAATGAAATATTATAAAGATAACATATTTCTAGTCCTTTTGTAATAGTTTTTCTTGCTAAATCAATTTTATTAGTTTCAAAATATAATTTTGCTAGTTTGTTATAACACATAACCAATCCAAGTAGTTCACCCATTTTAATATGAATAGAGATAGATTCTAGAAAATCTTTTTCTGCATCAACATATTTTTTTTGAATGAAATAAACTTTTGCTCTTCCATAAATTGCAAATGCTAAACCTCTTGTGTCTTTTGTTTTTTGTTTTATTACAATAGATTTTTCTATGATTTCTAATGCTAAATCTACCTGATTGTTTTTAATATATATTCCAGAGAGGTTATTGTAAGCATTAGATTCAAGATTTAAATCATTAATTTTTTTTGCTGCTTTTATAGCGTTTTTATGAGATTGAATAGCTTTAACATCGTCGCCTGTAAAACTATAAACAGTTCCTAACGATTTTTCACATCTTGAAATATTATGGTAATCATTGTACTTCTTGTAAATTATTAACGCATCAATTAAATATACAACGCCCAATTGAAAATTATTTGTTCTATAATAAAAACCTGCCATATTGTATTTAGAATCTGCAATGCCTTTTTCATCATTAAGTTTCTCAAACATAACAATACATTTCTGTGACAGATTATAAGATTCATCATACTTTCCAATAATCATATAGTATAACGAAAGTTGTGTTAATGATTTTGCTTTTAAATCATTAAATGTGTGGTTTGAACATAAAGATAATGCAGTATTTGTAAGTGAAATACTTTTTTCAAGATTATTAATCCTAATAGCATATGATTCCTCTAAAAGAGAATTAATTTTGGTTCTAGTATCTTGCACAACTTGGAGTTATGTTGCAAAAGTAATACTATAATTAATATAATTGTTTTATTTATATTAAATATTATATTTTTTCTATGTTCTTTATAATCAATACTTAAAAGAAATTATTTTTTTCAAAATAATAAGCAATATATTTTATTGTTACAGAAATAAGACTAAACAATTTACTAATTTTTTTAAAGTTATAAAATGAACAAAATTTTAATATTCAAGTATAGGTTTCATTCAGATTTAACAAATGAAATAACAACATAACTTGATATCTTATATAAATTAAAATGAATTTATTTTTAAAAACAACTTCTGAAAAAGGAATTGAAGTGTAGAAAATTGAGAAAGAGTAAATACATTAAATTCCAAATTCCTCAATTTTGTAACTCTACTTACAACTCACAACTCACAACAGATAAATTAAATTTGAATATTCATTTAGAATTTCATAGATTTGTTAAATTATTATTTTATCAGATTTAATTTCCAATTTACACCATGTCAAAAACAGCAATATTAGAATATGATGGCAAGAAGTATGAGTTTCCAGTAATTGTTGGAAGCGAGAACGAACCAGCAATCGATATTCAAAAACTAAGAGATTTTACAGGAGCAATAACTCTAGATCCAGGTTATAAAAATTCTGGTTCATGCAAAAGCGATATAACTTTTCTTGATGGCGAAGAAGGAATTCTTCGATACAGAGGTTACTCAATTGAAGACTTAGCCGAAAAAGCTGATTTTCTTGAAGTATCTTATTTAGTTATTTTTGGAGAATTACCTTCAAAATCACAATTAGCACAATTCGAAACCGATATCAGAAAATACACTTTAGTAAACGAAGAAATGAAAAACATCATCGATGGTTTTCCTAAAACTGCTCATCCAATGGGAGTTTTGTCTTCATTAACTTCTGCATTAACCGCTTTTAATCCAAAAGTTGTAAATGTTGATAACGAAAAAGAAATGTATGAAGCAGTATGCAAAACAATGGGCAAATTTCTTGTTATTGCAACTTGGACCTACAGAAAAATGATGGGTTTTCCTTTAAACTATTATGACAACACACAAGGATATGTTGAAAACTTTATGCAGTTAATGTTTAAATTACCAACATCACCCTATACTTCTAATCCAAAAGTTATTGACGCTTTAGATAAATTATTTATTCTTCATGCAGACCATGAGCAAAATTGCTCTACATCTACTGTTAGAATTGTTGGTTCGTCTCATGCCGGGTTATTTGCATCAATTTCTGCTGGAGTTTCCGCACTTTGGGGACCATTGCATGGTGGAGCAAATCAAGCAGTTTTAGAAATGCTTGAGGATATTCAAAAAGATGGTGGCGATGCCGATAAATATTTGGCTAAAGCTAAAGATAAAGAAGATCCATTTAGATTAATGGGTTTTGGACATAGAGTTTACAAAAACTTTGATCCAAGAGCAAAAATCATTAAAAAAGCTGCCGATGAGGTTTTGGCAACATTAGGAGTTGATGATCCAATTCTTCAAATTGCAAAAAAATTAGAAGAATCTGCTTTAGTAGATGAATATTTTGTTTCAAGAAAATTATATCCAAATGTAGATTTCTATTCAGGAATTATTTATCGTGCATTAGGAATTCCAACAGACATGTTTACCGTTCTTTTTGCAATAGGTCGTTTGCCTGGATGGATTGCACAATGGAAAGAAATGCGAATCAATAAAGAACCAATTGGTAGACCAAGACAAGTTTATACAGGTTACCCATTAAGAGATTTTATTTCAATGGATAAACGATAATTTATTATTTACAAATTCAATAAACTCTACCAATTGGTGGAGTTTTTTTTTGATTTATTTTTACTTAAATGTTGAACTAATAAAGTTTTATTGAACACTAACATCAGCATAAACAAGGTGTTTATGACGAAACTAAAATTAAGAATAATCTGATTACCAACAATATAAAAAATAGAAATATTATTATTATAATTAATATTCATAAGGCATTTCTCATATATTTTGTTAAAATAATGTAGTTCATCTATGATTTTGTGTTTTTTGTCTAATTATTTGTTAAAAGTTAATTTAAAGTATAATTTTGAACAATAATGTTAACAGATTAAAATGAAATAATATAAAATTATTAATGTAATATTTTAAATTTTACAATTATTTTTTAACCCTAAACCTACAAGCTATGAAAATGTTAAAAAGCAATTTAATTATTATAGGTATTCAATTAAGTTTTTTTATCTGTAATGGGCAGTTGATTGCACCTTCAACTACATCTTATGGTAATGGAGCACTTTCAGTTGGATTTCCTAACAACAATACTGCATTTGGAGCATTTGCATTAAAAAGTATAAATCCATTAAGTCCTGGATCAAATACTGCAATTGGTTCTAATGCTTTAAGGATGTTTAATTTACAAGCAGCTCTTAATTATGGTGCATCTGGAAGCAATACTGCTGTAGGAACATCAGCCATGCAAAATGAATTAGGTGGATCATCAAATACTGCTATTGGATATAAATCTATGCAATTATCAAAATCTTCGGGTAATTTATTTAATAATGTTGCAATAGGTGCATTTTCATTACATAGTGGCTCGTTAAACAATGAAGTTTGTAGTGAAAATATTGCAATAGGTTACAGTTCCTTATTTAAATTGAGAGCTGGAAACGATAATACAGTTATTGGATATCAATCTTTATCAAGTGCTCAAAGTACAAGTTATAATACAATTATTGGTTATCATTCATTTCATAAAACACTAAATGGTAATAATAATATTGGTTTAGGAGTTAGAAATGCCTTTAACAATATAAATGGAAGTTCAAATATTATCATTGGAAATAATTCTATGAGTAATTTAATTTCTGGATCTCATAACATTTCAATTGGTAATAGCTCTTCATTTATGAATGATATTAGTAATAGCTTAATTATTGGAGGTATTATTAGAGGAACTAATGTTTATAGTAGTAGTGGAGGAAGAATAGGAATTGGTTTGCCCTTAAATTTATTTCCTCAAAACAAACTTGAAATAACTCATGGCTACAATGGCTATTCTGGTTTAAGGTTTACAAATCTTACAAGTAATTTTATTCCATCGACAAGACAAATTTCTACTAAATTTTTAACTGTTGATGTTAATGTTGATGTTATTCTTAGCAATATGAGTAATTTAAATACTTCTAATATAATAAGCTCCACAGGAAATATCATGACTAGTAATGTAAATTCTATTTCTGATACTGCTAATATTGTAAATTCTATTTCTAATAGTATTAATTTCACTAATCAACTAGTCACAACTGTTAATGGTATTTCAAGCAATCCTGTGAGTTTACCTAATTTTGTAGAAGTTGACGGAAGTATTACCAATGAATTGCAAACATTATCACAAGCAGGAAACACAGTTACACTTTCAAATGGCGGAGGTTCTTTTAATCTTCCAACATTTACCGATACAGATGCACAATCATTAGCATTAGTTGGAAATAATCTAACAATTTCAAACGGAAACACAGTAGTTCTTCCAACATTTGTAGAAGTTGACGGAAGTGTTACTAATGAATTGCAAACATT
>NZ_JAYVFH010000135.1:0-4489 GCF_043773265.1 Flavobacterium sp.
AAAGCTAAAAAAGTAAAATCAGAAGATCCTATTGAAGCTCAAGGTTTACTTTCTCAAAAATTAGACGCAATGTTGAAAGAAGCTAAAATTGATGGTGAATTAATGTCAAGTTTAGGAAATAGTATTAAAAACTTTGAAGGAGCAGCAAAAGCAATTTCTCCAACTGTTGATTCAATGGCAGGTCAAAGAAAATATGCAGAAGAAATGGGTAAAGCAGCAACACAAATGGAGGCGTTAAATGGTCTTTACCAAGTTCAAATACAAACTAGCGAAAGAAACGCACAAATAAACAATGAAGTTGCTGAAAACAACTTGAAATTAAAAGACCAAATGCAATCTTTAACTTCTAATCTTTCTACATTAAACAATGTATATGGTGGAATGTTATCTGCAATGAGCAATAAAGGATAATTAGTTTTAAAACTAAATTTTTATAAATAAAACAATTTTAAACTAAACTAATTAGAAAAAATGGCAGGAGGAAAATTAACCCCTAGACAGAAGATGATTAACCTAATGTACTTGGTTTTTATCGCGATGTTGGCACTAAACATGTCAAAAGAAGTTTTGTCAGCTTTCGGAATTTTGAATAACAAAATAGTTGAATCAAATACACTCACAACAGCTCGTAATGATGATGCATTTCAACAACTGGCACAAAAAGCTTCAGAGCAACCAGGTCAATATGGTGATAAAAAAATAAAAGTTGATAAAATTAGAACTTTATCTAAAGAGTTTTATGCATATATTGAAGACATTAAAACAGAAGCTACTAAAGGTTTTGTAAGAGATGAACAAGGTAATTTGCCTTTTGAACAAATGGATAAAGGTGACTTTATGGATAATTTGTTTTTCAAAGGTGATAAAGTATCAACTAAAGGTCAAGAATTTTTAGATAAAATATCTAATTATTCAACTAAAATCAAGGAAATTGGTGGAAGTGCGATTGCAGCAGATGAAATTAAAAAATTTCAAAATAGATTTGCAACTAATCCTGTAAAATCAGCAAAAGCTGGAGCAACATTAAAATGGATAGATTATAATTATAAAGGATTTCCATTAATTGCATCTATTACTAAATTATCTCAATTGCAAGCAGATATTAAAACAACAGAAAGCGATGTTATTGCTGGAATGTTCCAAACAAGTTTGATATCAGCAGCATCTTTAACAAAATATCAACCAATTGTAGTTCCTGAAAAATCAGCATTTTTTCAAGGTGAAGCTGTTAAAGGAAAAATTATACTTGGTAAATTTGATCCAGAATTAATTGCAAAATCTGTAATTGTTAATGGTGTTAGTGTTCCTGCTAAAGCTGGAGAAGCTAACTTTTCTTTTGGTGCTGGTGCAGTCGGAGAACATGAAATTACTGGTTCTTTCAATTTTGACGAAGGTGGCAAAGTTGTTAGTTTGCCAATTAAAGGAAATTATGTTGTAGTTCCAAAACCAAATTCTGCAAATATTTCAGCAGATAAAATGAATGTTGTTTATAGAGGATTGCCAAACCCAATGACAATTTCATTTGCAGGTATTTCTGACAATAATGTTGTTGCAAATGCACCTGGAATGTCAAAAGGTTCTAAGCCTGGTGCTTATAATTTAAATCCAGGTTCAGGAAATGAAGTTACAGTTAGTGTTTCTGGTAAATTGCCAGACGGAACAAGTGTTTCAGATAAAAAGACATTCAGAATCAAAGGTATTCCTGCTCCTCTTGGTGCAATTGGAGGAAAAGCTGGGAATGATAAAGGCGCAAAATCTCGTCTAGAAGTTTCTCAAATAACAGCAGTTTTGCCTGATTTTTTATATGATTTAAAGTTTCAAGTAACACAGTTTGTTTTTAAAGTTCCTGGTCAAGCATCAATTGTAGTAAATGGCGATAGAGTTAACGCACAATGTAAAGCTGCATTAGCTAGAGCTGGTAAAGGAGAACAAATAGTTATATCTGATATCAAAACAAAAATTATAGGAGAAGGTGCTGGAATTCAAGTTAAAACAGCAGCGCCAGCATTTTTTGAAATACAATAAAAATTTAAGTTATTCGTTATAAGTTTACTTAAGTAACAAAGAATATTATGAAATTGAAAAACCTTTTATTAGTAGTTGTTTTTTGTGCAGTAGGAAGTTTGTCTTCTTTTGCCCAATCTAATTTATTGAATGCTAAAACACCAGACGAAATTGGTAAGAAATCAGCGGCTCAGTTAGAATCTGATAATGACAAACCTCTTCCTTATGGTTATGTTCATGATAGAGATGTTTTGATGGGAAAAACTACTTGGGAATTAATCGATCTTGATGAAAGAGTTAATTTTCCATTGTATTATCCTGTAGATACTGCTTTTGTTGGAAAAGAAAGAAGATCTCTTTTTCAAGTGCTTTTAAACGGAATTAAAAGTGGACAAATAACAGAAGTCTATGGTGATGATTATTTTAATTCTAAAAAATCATTAAAAGATATGACTTCAACGTTTAAATATATTGACACTACGGATGCCGGTATTGATGAATTTAATACTGATATTGAAGGTTATAAATCTGGGGCTAAAATACTAGATCCCCAATATATTAATGAAACCGAATTAGCTGCTTCTGATGTTTCTGGTTATAGAATAAAAGGGTTTTGGTATTTTGATAAACGTCAAAGTGAATTGAAATATAGATTGCTAGCCATTTGTCCTGTTGCTATAGAAGCTAGAGACAAAGCTAAAGGTAATATTGATGTTATTGAATTATTTTGGGTATATTTTCCAGCAATAAGAAATGTTTTACATGATGCTAAAGCATTCAATGATAAGAATTCTGCTATGCCAATTACTTTTGACCATTTGTTAAATTCACGTCGTTTTAGTGGTGTGATTTATAAAGAAGAAAACGTTTATGGTGATAGGACTATTCAAGATTATATGAAAGAAAATGCCCAAATGCAATTATTAGAATCTGAAAGAGTTAAAGAGAAGATTCGAAATTTTGAGCAAGATATGTGGAATTACTAATAGTATTTTTCAAACAATATAAAAACTCTTACCTTTGTTGGTAAGAGTTTTTTTTATGGAGTATGATTATATAATTGTAGGTTGTGGTTTAGCAGGAATTGCATTTGCAGAAACTGCCATTAATAATGGTAAATCTGTTTATGTTTTTGATAATAATTCGCAAAATTCTTCTCGAATTGCTGCTGGTATATATAATCCAGTTATCTTGAAAAGATTTACAGAAGTATGGCAGGCAAAGGAACAATTGCAAATATTAGAAGATTTTTATTTAAAAATAGAAGAAAAATTAAACACCAAATTTGATTATAAAATTCCTTTACTAAGAAAATTTTTTTCTATTGAGGAGCAAAACAATTGGTTTACAGCATCAGATAAGCCCAATCTAATAAATTATTTATCTAACGATTTAGTTTTTGATGTAAACAAAAATATAGATGCGCCATTCGGTTTTGGAAAGGTAAACTTCACTGGTTTTGTAGATACAAAAAAACTTATTGAAGCATACACCAATTATTTAATAAGTGTAAATTGTTATTCCAATTACTCTTTTCAATATAATAATTTGATACTTAATGATGATTTTGTCGTTTATGAAAATATTAAAGCAAAACATATTGTCTTCGCAGAAGGATTTGGAATGCTTTTAAACCCGTTTTTTTCTACTTTACCGTTAGATGGAGCTAAAGGCGAATTATTAATCATTAAATCACTTGATTTAAAATTAGAAATGGTTGTAAAAACTGCAATTTTTATTATTCCATTAGGAAATGATTTATACAAAGTTGGAGCAACCTATAATTGGGATGATAAAACAAATATACCAACACAACAGGCAAAAGATGAACTATTAGTCGAATTGAAAGCATTAATAAAATGCGAATTTGAAGTTGTAAATCATCTTGCCAGTATAAGACCAACTGTTAAAGACAGAAAACCAATGTTGGGTTCACATCCGATTCATAAAAATATGCACATTTTTAATGGTTTAGGAACTAGAGGTGTAATGCTTGCTCCTGCAATGGCAAAAATGTTATATAATACTATTGAAAAAAACGAACCGCTTGATTCTTATGTAGATATAAAAAGATTTAAGAATTTCGTTTCCAATTTTTATCAAAGCTAATGAAAAGATTTATATAAATATTCCGGGCTAATCTAGCAGTTATTGGTATTAAAATAACTATTCCTAAAATCACTGACAGCAATGATTTTGTAGCGTTCAAGGTTACAAATAAATTTAAAATCACAAAAATTAATACACCAATTCCAACCGTTAATCCGTAACTCACATACATTGCGCCATAAAAAAATGATGGTTCAACCTGATATTTCAATTTGCAATGGCTACAATACTCGTGCATTTTGTATAAATTCATCACATTATACGGATTTTTGTCCAAATACATACTTTCTTCTTGACATCTTGGACAACTTCCTGTTAAAATGCTATTTAATTTGGATCCTTTTTTTAACATTTGCAAAAAATTTGGGTTACCGTT
>NZ_JAYVFH010000136.1:0-2910 GCF_043773265.1 Flavobacterium sp.
TATCTTAAAATTGCTGCGGCAAAATCTAAATAAACAGCTTCACCTGTTTTATTTACACCAAAACCTGCATCGCATCTTTCTTTAGCAGCACGAGAAGCAATGTCTCTTGGTACTAAATTTCCAAATGCTGGATATCTTCTTTCTAAATAATAATCTCTATTTTCTTCGGCAATTTGAGTTGGTTTTAATTTTCCTTCGCGAATTGCTTGTGCGTCTTCAAGTTTTGCCGGAACCCAAATTCTACCATCATTTCTAAGTGATTCTGACATTAAAGTCAATTTAGATTGATGATCTCCAGAAACTGGAATACAAGTTGGGTGTATTTGTGTATAACAAGGATTTGCAAAATAAGCTCCTTTTTTATGTACTTTCCACGATGCAGTTACGTTACTTCCCATTGCATTTGTAGATAGAAAAAATACATTTCCATATCCACCAGAAGCAATAACAACTGCGTGTGCAGAATGACGTTCTATTTTTCCTGTAACAGAATCACGAGCAATTATACCACGAGCTTTACCGTTTACAATTACTAAATCTAGCATTTCGTGACGGTTTAGCATTTCTATTTTTCCACGACCTATTTGACGGTTCATTGCAGAATAGGCACCTAAAAGTAATTGTTGACCTGTTTGACCTTTAGCATAAAAAGTTCTAGAAACCAAAGTTCCACCAAACGAACGATTGTCTAACAATCCACCATATTCTCTAGCCAAAGGAACACCTTGAGCAACGCATTGATCAATAATATTAGTAGAAACTTCTGCCAAACGATGCACATTTGCTTCTCTTGCACGATAATCGCCACCTTTTACAGTATCATAAAATAATCTAAAAGTTGAATCGCCATCGCCTTGATAATTTTTGGCAGCATTGATTCCGCCTTGTGCAGCAATTGAGTGCGCACGTCTTGGTGAATCTTGGTAACAAAATGCTTTTACATTATAACCTAATTCGGCCAATGTTGCTGCAGCAGAACCACCAGCAAGACCAGTACCAACAACAATAATATCAATATTACGTTTGTTTGCCGGATTTACTAAATTAATATGATCTTTATAATTTGTCCATTTATCTGAAATTGGACCACTTGGAATTTTAGAATCTAATGCCATAATATTTAACTATTAATGATTAAAGTGATGAAATAATGCTATAAAAACAAACAAAGCCGGAACTACAATTGAAAATGCGTAGGCAAATGTTTTTAATGATTTAGAATATTTATTGTTGAATCCAACAGATTGAAATGATGAATTAAAACCGTGCCATAAATGAACTGCAAGTAGTACAAAAGAAATGCTGTATAATGCTGTTCTTACTGGACTTTCAAATTTATGAATTAGTTCTTCATAATATCTAGTTTCGTTTAATGGAAGTGATTCTACATATTTATAATTCATTTCTGGAATCCAAAAATCGTAAAAATGTAACCCTAAAAATGCCAATACTACAGAACCAGTAATTATCATATTTCTTGAAGCCCAAGAAGCATTTGCGCCACCATTATATTTAGCATAAGAAATTGGTCTTGATGCACGATTTTTATAATCTAATATAAAACCCATACTAAAATGAAAAAGTACTCCAACAATTAAAATGGGTTGAATAACATATTGAACCAATGGATTATTTCCCATAAAATGAGAAATTGCATTGAATGTTTCTTCGCCAAAAAGTGAAGTTGTATTAATAAAACAGTGCTGTGCTAGAAATAAAATTAAGAAAAGTCCAGAAAGTGCCATGGCCACTTTTCGTGCAATAGAAGAATTTAGTAATCCAGATTTTGCCATAATAGTGTATAATTTATTTTAAAATTGATACAAAAATACGGCTAATTAAAAAATACTACAACCTTTACGTTATAATTTATAATGAATTTAAAGTAGTTTAACAATTGTTGATTGCTAAGTAGTTAAAATGGTAAATTGGCTTAAAATGGTTAAACAAATTTATTTTGCATAGCTTGGAATTAATCCACGTAATCCCATATCTACAACAACATCGCCAAGATTTGGGTCGTATTTATTATTATTAGAATTTTCTTTCCATTCAAAACTTTTGTTGGTTGAAAGTGATAATGTCAAGTTGATGTTATTTTTTTCTAATCCTGTTATTTCTAATGGTGTTTCAAATTTTCCAGTAATTACGCACGAACCCTGAGGAATTGGCGAAGTAGCAGCAATAGGATTTGGTACAGTTGTAGCATTTACAGCTGCTTGACCAGATGTTGAATAAAGATTATCGTTCATTACAAATTCCCAATATCCTTGTAATTTATTTCCAGATACTGGAAAACTAGTATTATTATTTAAATAAGTGTTAAAACCAACAAAACTTGATAATGTTCCTATTCTATCCAAACCTTGATAACGTACATTTATTTGAAAATTTTGATACGATACAGAAACTCTTATGTATTGATACGTTCCTGTTGCAATACTTTTTAAAGGAATTTTTAAAAAAGTTTCGCCATCTACAACAATAAGTGCTTGTGCAAAATCTATTGCGTTGTCGCCACCAGCAGTAGTTTCTGGTCCTTGATATAAAACTGTTCCTTGTGATAATTGAGTTGACTGATTTTGTACTAATTCTAAATAATTGGAAGAAATAAAATTAATTGACGGCGTTTGTGCTCTGTTAGCCGTTGGAACAAATGAAGGTAGACCAACATTGTTGAGTCGTAATTGATTGCCATCGAATTTAAATTTTACTAATAAAAATGTTTCTTGTTGTGTATCGTCAATATCTGTGCAAGATGAAAAAGATATTGTTATTAAGATAATAGTAAATAGTACTAATTTTTTCATGCTATGGTTTATTAATTAACCCTGATTGAAGTGAAAATACTTTTCTTTTTTTTAAGAAAAGATTGTAACGTAAAGCAGGAATAGGATTTATAGAAATGCG
>NZ_JAYVFH010000137.1:0-2637 GCF_043773265.1 Flavobacterium sp.
GTGGTTTGTAAAAAATCTCAACAAAGAAAATGGATTTAAAAGAAAAATTAGTATCGTCTTTTATGGCGTTCGAAGAGCAAATAGACGTTCATTCAGATTTACATGACATTAGAATTTCGGCTATAAAAAACTTTGAAAATAAAGGTTTTCCAACCAAAAAAGACGAAGCTTGGAAATATACTTCACTCAATGCAATTTTAAAAAATGATTTTTCGGTTTTTCCAAAACATGAAAATGCAATAGAATTTGCCGAAGTAAAAAAATATTTTTTACACGAAATTGACACTTACAAAGTTATTTTTGTAGACGGAAAATTCTCCTCTTTTTTATCATCAACATCACACGATGGATTAGACGTTTGTTTACTATCATCTGCACTTTCTAAACCAAAATATAAAGTAGCAATAGACGAATATTTCAATAAAATTGCAAGCAAACACGAAAGTTTAACAACTTTAAATACTGCATTTGCAAACGAAGGTGCGTATATAAATATTCCCAAAAGCAAGGTTGTAGAAAAACCAATAGAAATAATTTATTTCTCAACCGGAGTTGAAAATGCCTTAATGGTGCAACCAAGAAACCTTGTAATAGTTGGCGAAAATGCACACGTTCAAATTATAGAAAGACATCAAGCATTAAACGAAAATCCTGTGTTAACCAATTCAGTTACAGAAATTTTTGCACAAAAACGTTCCATTGTAGATTATTATAAAATTCAAAACGATTTACTAACTGCCAATCTTATAGACAATACCTATATTGCTCAAAAAGACAATAGTTTTGTATCGGTTCACACCTCCACTTTTGGCGGAAACATCACTCGCAACAACCTAAATTTCTATCATCAAGGCGAACATATCGATTCTACACTAAAAGGAATTACCATCATTGGCGCCAAGCAACACGTAGATCATTACACTTTGGTGCAACACGCAACACCCAATTGCGAAAGCCATCAAAACTATAAAACCATACTTTCAGACAGCGCAACAGGAGTTTTTAACGGAAAGATTTTTGTAGAAAAAGAAGCCCAAAAAACCGATGCTTTTCAGCAAAACAACAATATTTTACTAAGCGACAAAGCCACCATAAATGCCAAGCCACAACTAGAAATTTTTGCCGACGATGTAAAATGTTCACACGGTTGCACCATTGGCCAACTAGACGAAAACGCAATGTTTTACATGCAACAACGCGGCATTCCCAAGAAAGAAGCCAAAGCATTGTTGATGTACGCCTTCTCAAACGAAGTTATAGAAAGCATCAAAATTCCAGAACTTAAACAACGAATCACCAAAATTATTGCTACAAAATTGGGCGTAAATTTAGGATTTGATTTGTAATTTTTAAAAGCCAATCCAACCATACATTTCAAGTTTACTACTATTGTAACTATTTTTCTAAAACAATAAACGTGCTTCCTTTGGTCGCAGTTTATTGTCAAGAAAAATTAGTCACAATAGTAGTAAAGCTTTCCATTTCTGTCTGGGCTAAACCATCTACAAAGATCAGTAACAATTTTAAGTATTGACTAACCAATAAAAAATCGCTATTTTTGAGCAATCAAACCATATAGTAATGACAGAATATCCAAAATTTGCAGTAATTGGTGGCGGAAGTTGGGCAACAGCAATAGCCAAAATGTTATGTGTAAATCTACCCGAAATTTCATGGTACATGCGAAACGAATCAGCCTTAGAACATTTACAAACACACCATCACAACCCAAATTATTTAAGCTCGGTAGAGTTTGACATAAAAAAACTAAAACTTACAAGCAACATCAACCAAGCAGTTGCTTACGCCGATTATATAATCTTTGCAATTCCATCAGCATTTCTTGGTAGTGAATTAAAAAAACTAACCCAAAGTTTAGAAGGAAAAGTAATATTTTCTGCCATAAAAGGAATTGTTCCTGAGACTAGTTTAATAGTTGGCGAACATTTTAATAAAACCTACAACATACCATTTGAAGACATTGGTGTAATAACTGGACCATGTCATGCCGAAGAAGTTGCATTAGAACGCCTTTCCTATTTAACAATTGCTTGTGGCGATGCCAATAAAGCAAGAATTGTAGCGAAATGTTTATCTGGAAATTACATAAAAGCCAAAATCTCTGACGATATTATTGGAACAGAATATGCAGCAATGCTAAAAAATATTTATGCAATTGCAGCAGGAATGGCTCACGGATTGGGTTATGGCGACAATTTTCAATCGGTTTTAATGAGTAACGGAATTCGAGAAATTAAGAAATTCATTAGAAAAGTACACAAAATGAAACGTAACATTAATAACTCTGCCTACTTGGGCGATTTATTGGTAACAGGATATTCGGTTTTTTCAAGAAATAGAATGTTTGGTAATATGATTGGAAAAGGATACACCGTAAAAAGCGCCATGATGGAAATGAGTATGGTTGCCGAAGGTTATTATGCCACAAAAAGTGCTTGGGAATTAAACCAAAATTATGGTGCAAAAACACCAATTATTGATGCTGTTTACGAAATTCTTTATGAAAATAAAAATGCTAAAGCAGTGTTTAAAAAATTAACTGATAAATTGGATTGATTTTTAATTTGTCATTTTTGTAGATGTTACATATTTCTGTAACAAAATTAAGTTTGATAC
>NZ_JAYVFH010000138.1:0-16221 GCF_043773265.1 Flavobacterium sp.
TGATGCTACTTTTCTTTAGTTTAAGTAATGCCAAATGAAATTCTTGTGCGGTTGTCTCGGCAAAACGATTTATTTTTATATAACCTGTAGTTTTGTTAAGTAAAATAGCAATATCTACACTTTTTATTGGAATTATATCGCGTATTACTTTAATTTGAAGTTGCTTTTTTTCTGATTTTCTATAAATAGTAAGATTTACTTCTGAATCTTTTTCGCCTTTTAATTTGCTAAATAAGACTTCGGTTTTTAGTTTTTTTCCAAATAATTTGAATTTGTCTGCATATAAAATTCGGTCACCTTCTTTGATTCCTGCTTTTTGTGCTGGTCCATTTTCTATTGGTTTTATCACAGCAATTGTATCGTTGAAAGAATAGAAATTAACTCCAATTCCAACAAAATCACCTTTCATGCTTTCGGCAACAGCTGTTTGGGAACTTGGAGGAACATAAACAGAATGTGGATCGAGATTTGCAAGAATATTATTTACAGTTAAGTCTACAATAGAATCGGTTTTTACATCGTCGACATATTCGTTGTCAATAAAATTTATGAGTTTGTTGAGTTTTGTTTTGTAATCATTTTTGGCAAATGAAGGTTTTTCTATTGGATAATTTAGTAATCCGCCAACGACTATTCCCAAGCCGATGCATGAAAAAAAAAGTAATGGTATGTATATTTTATTTATTTTCATTTTATGCTGAACTTGTTTTTGTTTAGTATTTAAAAGTAAAACGTTTTATAAATTAAATTATTTTATTTTAAATTTATTATTTCTACAAATAAAAAGTTGAAATGATAAAACACAAAAATTATTCTAAATCTTCAATTTGCGAAACTTCGATTCCTGCTTTTATTAAAAAATCTATTCCAGAAGTGTCGCGATATCCGTTTTTATAAACTACTCTTTTTATTCCTGATTGATGAATTAACTTACTACATTCTTTGCAAGGCGAAAGTGTGATGTATAACGTGCCGTTTTCGCAAGATTGAGTTGAGCTTGCAACTTTTAATATGGCATTTGCTTCAGCATGAAGAACGTACCATTGAGTTAATCCTTCTTCGTCTTCGCAGCAGTTTTCAAAACCCGATGGTGTACCGTTGTAACCATCAGAAATTATCATTCTGTCGCGAACTATTATTGCGCCAACTTGCTTTCGTTTACAGTAGGATAATTTGCTCCATTCTGATGCTATTCGTAAATATGCTTTGTCGTATTTGTTTTGTTTTTTTTCTTTCATGCTGAATTTATTTCAGTATCTCTATTTTGTGAAATTTACCATTTTAATTTTGAATTTTATTCAAATGGTTTGCCGTTTAGCCCTGATCGAAACGACACCTTGTATAGTGAAGAGCAGGAAAATGGTTTACAAATATAACTACTGATTCGCTTCATACTAATAATAGCTATGAATTTTTATTTTTTAAAGATTGGATTGTCTATAATTAGTGGTACAACAACTCCAAGAACGAATGCCGACATAACAAGTGTGAAATCGCGTTTGCTGAATCTAAACAAGGTTTGAACTACAAACGATAGTGTTAAAACTGCAAGAATTACTATGATTTGTGATGTTTCGATTCCTAATGAAAACTCGAATAAAGGAATTAGTTTATCGGTTGGTTTTCCTGGTAAAATGGCTTTGAAATAGTTAGAAAATGCCAAACCATGAATGATTCCAAAAAATAATGTTACTGCTCCAATAAAGGTTATGCTGTCTTGCTTTGATGATTTTCCGGCTGTGAGAATGTTGTAAAAAGCGGTAATTAATATTGTAATTGGAATTAATAATTCGATAATATTGGCTTTTACCGTGATGATGTTTAATACAGAAAGCAGCAAGGACAAGGTGTGTCCAATGGTAAAAATGGTTGCTAATAACACTATTCTTTTCCAATCTTTAAATGCGTAAGGAACAGTTAATGCTATAAGAAATAAAACGTGATCATAGCCATTAATGTCTAAAACATGGTTGAGACCAATTTTGAAATAAATCCAAAAATCTGACATGGTAATGTGTTTTAAGGTATTTTGGGAATGTAAACTTACAATTTATTTTGTATTTTAATCAGAAGTTTATCTTAAATTCGTTTAAAAACATTTTCCTTTTTTGAGGAAATTAAATTACCTTTGCAGTATAAAACCAATATAATTATGTCATTTTCAGATTTATTTGATAGCGAATTTAAAACTAGAAATAAAGGTCATTTTTCATCTATTGTGCGTGTTGCAATTGCTGATGGTGATTTAAGTAAAGAGGAAAAAGAATTTTTAGACAAACTTGCTGTGCGATTGGAGATTTCGGCAGCTGAGTATGAAGAGATTCTTGAAAACCCATTGAAATATCCAATTAATCCTCCTTATTTGCATGCGCAACGATTGGAGCGTTTGTATGATTTATCAAGAATGGTTTATGTTGATCATGTTTTGGGACCAAAACAAAAAGAAATTTTAACAAAATTTGCTTTAGCACTAGGTTTTACGCCAGGAAATGTACCTTTTATTGTTGATAAAGCTTTGTCTTTATTGTTGATGAGTGTAGATTCTGATACATTTGTGTATGAAATGACACACATGAATAAATAGTATTTTCACACTAAAATTATATAGAAAGCCATGATAAATCGTGGCTTTTATTTTTTAATTTGTAGTGGCAATTCAATAACGAAAGTTGTGCCAACATTTACTATTGAAGTGTAATCTATTTTTCCGTTCATGAGTTGAACAAGATTAGAAACAATTGACAAACCAAGTCCTAATCCTTCAATTTTTTTAGAATTATGAAGTTTTTTAAAACTTTGAAATACCTCTTCTTTAAAATTAGATTTTATTCCAGTTCCTGTATCAGAAACTTTAATCATTAGAATTGAATTATTCTTTATCACTTTATCTCTTGTAACTGAAAGTAAAACTGTTCCTTCTTTTGTAAATTTCACCGAATTATCTAATAAATTTATAATTATTTGAATAAATCTTTTTTTGTCACCAATTATATTTCTTGGTAAATTTTCATCTATTTCTAACTTAAAATCGATTCCTTTAGTAACGGCTTTGTGGCTTATAAGTTTTTCGATTTGGTCTAAAGTAGATTTTAAATCAAAAGGTTTTTGCTCAATTTCAATTAGCCCTTTTTCAATTTTTGATAAGTCTAAAATATCATCAACAAGTTCTTTTATATGAATGTTGGTTTCTTTTAATAAATCTATTAGTTCTTTTTGATGTGCGTTGATTTCAGATTTCTCTAACATTCCTAAAAACCAAAGTGAAGCACTAATTGGCGTTCTTATATCGTGAGTAACATTGGCCAGAAATTTATTTTTAAAATTCTTTTCAGATTCTAATTGTTGGTTTTTTAAATCAGATAAATGAAAACTTAAAACTGATTCGTTTTTTTCTTGAGCAATGCTTTGAAAATTATTATAATGCTTTGTAAAATCTATAAAAATCAAAAATGGATTTAGGTCATTGGAACCCGAATTAAAAATTATATCTAGAGATGTTTTTTTTGAATTTATGTCAAGATGAATACAACTAAAAGTATATTCTTTTTCGTTAAGGTCAATTAGAGACAGAATAGTTTCAAAAAAAGGATGAAAATCGGCAATCGAAGTTTGAGGTGTAATTTGATAAATTATGTCATCAGAATCTATAACTAATCCTTGCTTGTTTAGTACAATAATTTGGGTTTTATTATAAAGGTATTTATTTCTAATTTCTTCAAACATACTAAATCATTTTGGCGCCAATAGTTTGAAATAAATTTTCGATTTCTATTCCTTCTTTTGCACTTGCAAAAAAATCAATTGCAATGTTTTTAGATTCTAAAAGAGTTTTAAATTCATCAACATTTATTAAGTCTGATTTGTTAGCCACTGCTACAATTTGAGCTTTTGGATATGTTGTTTTAAGAAACTCTAATCCTTCATTAAATCGGTCATAAGTTTGTGGTCTTGTTGGATCAATAACATATACAAATCCAGAAGTTCCAAGCAAGTAAGAAGAACGAATTGTAGTAATATCATCTTTTCCTTCAATATCCCAAATTATTAAAGTTAAGTTGGTTTTTTCAACTTTTATTTCCTTTTTTAAGATGTGTACACCAATAGTTACAATATAATTATCAGAGAATGTGTTTTGCACAAAACGTCTCATTAATGAAGACTTGCCAACTCCAAAATGCCCAACTAAAACTACTTTTTTAGAACTATTCATTTTCTATAAATTGTTTTAATTTAATAATAATTTGTTCTTTATCAATCGAATCAGTTTTTATATTTGAAGCAATATTGAATAATTTGTCTTCCAATTTATTTTTAAAAGCGGCATCTAATCCTCCTGAAATAACTACTGCAAAATAATAAGTAGTGAAGTTTTGAATATGAATATCAAACAATTCATACTGAATTAATTCTAAACTTTGTTCGTCTTTTTTAAATGCATCTTCAACAAAGCTTTTAATTGCTGTTAACATTCCGGCAATCATATCTTCATCAACACTTTCTTCTTTAGAAACACTTGCAATTATTAATCCTGACCCTTTTTCAATCAAAAACACTTGCTCTGCTTTTATATTGTTTAACTCAGAAAGTATAATTTCGTTTTCAGAAACTCCAGAAAAAATTGATTTGAACTTTCTTTTAATTGCTTTTAATGAAAAGGTGTTTTGTAACTGATTGTTAATTTTGTCTGAAAGTATTTTCATTTCTTGTTGAATATACTTTTTAATCATTTTTCCCATAATTGGAAAAAGCGCTTCTACTACTTTATCCTGAGATTTTATTAGTGCTTCAGCAATAACTGGACCCAATTTATCTGGAATTCCTTCTACAAAAGTGTCTAGTTTTTTGTCTATTATTGGGTTTACTTTTTCTGAAAGTTTTTCATGTGTATTTACGGTGTCTTCAAGAGAATCTAGTTTTTGTAGAATATTTTGCGCAAAATCTCTGTCCTCATTAAGAAGAAGTTCTTTGAGCTTAATAAATTTCTCTGAATCGGTCATAAAAAACTATTTAGTCTTTCATAATCTTTTCACCCATAGAAACTAATAATGTTCCAAGCAAGTTTCGATCAACTTTTTTATGATTGAGTTCATCCGTTTTATCATTCATACTGTTTTCTAAATCAGTAATTCTAATGTTTAAATCGGTTGCTAGATTGTCAATAGTAGCGTTTAATTCTTTGCGAGTTTCTGCTATGAAGTCTTCAAGTTCTTCTTTTCTTTTTTCGACATGGTTTTTTATTGATTGGAATTCCTTGTCAATTTGTTGAATATTTTCACCAAAAATTAGGTTTTTGATAGCTTCCAATCTTTGAGAAGATTCTAACGGATTTACCGCAGCAACTTCTGTTTCTTTTGGTTGATTTTTAGACATATAAATAAAGTAGATTTGTTGAAAAATGTTAGCAAATCTAACAAATTTCTACTTACAAATGCTAATTTTTTTTGACTAAAAAATAATTTTAGAATTTTGATTACACAATTGAGAGTTTCATGAATTCTTCTGCTTTTTCAACCATGTTAAAGCTTCCGCAGAAAAAAGGAACACGTTGGTGCAATTCTGTAGGTTCAATTTCCATAATTCTTGTATAGCCATCAGATGCTTTTCCGCCAGCTTGTTCAGCTATAAATGCCATTGGGTTACATTCATATAATAATCTAAGTTTACCTTTTGGCGCTTTAGAGCTTGTTGGGTAGATATAAATTCCGCCTTTAATCATGTTTCTATGAATGTCAGATACTAAACTTCCAATGTATCTTGAAGTGTATGGTCTATCGCCTTCTTCTAATTGACAATATTTTAAATAATTCTTAACTCCTTGCGGAAAATGAACATAATTTCCTTCATTGATAGAATAAATGGTTCCATCTTTAGAAAACTTCATATTTGGATGCGAAAGATAAAAAGTTCCAATTGCCGGATTTAACGTAAAACCAGTTACACCATGACCAGTTGTATAAACCAACATGGTTGAAGTTCCGTAAATAACATAACCTGCAGCAACTTGATGAATTCCTTTTTGAAGAAAATCTTCACTTTGTACTGGAGTTCCAATTGGCGTTACACGTCTAAAAACCGAAAAAATTGTTCCCACAGAAACATTTACATCAATATTAGATGAACCATCCAAAGGATCCATTAATACTACATATTTATTATTATGAGATTTATCACTTCCTGCTACAGTTATAAAATCATCATTTTCTTCAGATGCAATTCCGCATACAATTTCACGATTAATCAAAGTTTGAATAAAAACTTCATTGGCATAAACATCAAGCTTTTGTTGATCTTCTCCTTGAATATTTTGTTCTCCAGCAGCACCAACAATATCAACTAATCCTGCTTTATTTACTTTGTAATTTACCACTTTTGCTGCCAATCTAATAGAATTTATAATTCTAGATAATTCGCCAGATGAATATTGAAAAGCATTTTGATTTTCAATGATAAATTCTCCTAAAGTTGTATTGCGTGTTTCCATTTACGAAATCGTTGTAGTGTTTTTGCAAATATCGTTTATTTTATCAAAATTAAATTATAAACCAGTAAAATTTCTACTACATATTTTTGGTAAACTTATTTTATCTTTGCTCTTCAATTTATTAAATTTTATATCATGAAAATTAAATCATTTTTGACTTTTATTCTACTAGTAACTTTAAGTTTTTCTAATGCACATGCTCAAATAAATTTAGGTGATAAAGCTCTTGGAGCATTACAAAGTGGAGTTGCAAGTTTTACTTTTAGTAATGAAGATGCAGCAAAATTATCTAAAGATGCAGTAAGAAAAATGGATTCTACCAATGTTGTTGCAGGTGCAAAAGATGGATATTCAATAAGATTAAATAGAATTTTTGGAAAACACGCAGCCGAAAAAGGATTGACATTAAATTATAAAGTATATTTAACCAAAGATGTTAACGCATTTGCAACTGCAGACGGAAGTGTTAGAGTATATTCTGGCCTGATGGATATTATGGATGATAATCAATTACTTGCAGTTATTGGTCACGAAATTGGTCACGTTGCCAATGAAGATACTAAAGATGCAATGAAAGCAGCTTTAAGAAAAGGAGCATTAATTGGAGTAGTTTCATCACAATCTGATAAAATTGCTAAAATTACAGACAGCCAATTAGGACAACTTGGAAGCGCAATGCTTGACAGTAAACACAGCAGAAAGCAAGAAACTGAAGCAGATAATTTTTCTTATGATTTTATGAAACAAAATGGTTATGATGTAAATGCTGTAGAAGCAGCTTTTGCACTTTTGGCTAGTAAAAGTGGAGGAAATTCTGCCGATTTTTTAACCAAAATGATGAGTTCACATCCAGATCCAAAAGACAGAGCCGAAAATGCAAAACAAAGAGCAATTAGTGATGGTTTATACAAAACTTACGTTACAAAACCAATAAATAATAAAGCGGTTTCAACAAAAATTCCTGTAAAAAAGGTAGTTAAAAAGAAGAAAAAATAAATTCAATATAACTATAATTTTAAAATTCCAAATTCCAAATCTTTTATAATGGAATTTGGACTCAAGTATTTGCGAACTGGCAAAGCAATTTGTATTTTTGAAACTTATTTTACTAAAATGATAATAAGAAAAGGAACTCCAATCGACATGAATTCGGTTTTAGAATTGATAAAAGAATTGGCAGTTTACGAAAAAGAACCCAATGCAGTAGTTGTAACTGTTGATGATTTAGTTCGTGATGGTTTTGCCGAAAATCCATTGTTTTATACTTTTGTTGCAGAAATTGATAATGAGATAATTGGAATTGCACTTTATTATTACAGATATTCTACTTGGAAAGGAAAAACAATTCATCTAGAAGATTTAATTGTAAAAGAAAATAAACGCGGAACTGGTGCAGGATTTGCATTGTATAGTGAAATTATTGCACAAGGAAAACGAGACAATGTGAAAAGAATTGAATGGGCAGTTTTAGATTGGAACACACCAGCAATAGATTTTTATAAAAAAACTGGAGCTAAAATGCTTGAAGATTGGAATTTAGTTCAAATGGATGAAAAAGGAATTAATGAATTTTTAGAAAAAATTAATCTTAATACTTAATACTAAAGTCTTAATACTAATATAGAATGAGGATATTCAAATTTGGTGGAGCATCAGTAAAAGATGCTAATGGAATAAAAAATGTTTTTGATTTACTTTTAAAAGTTGGTCACGAAGATTTGCTAATTGTTATTTCTGCAATGGGAAAAACAACCAATGCACTTGAAACAGTTATCAAAAACTATTTTGAAAAATCTAACGAATTTCATGCTTCGCTTCAAGAAGTTAGAAAATACCACAACCAAATTTTATTAGATTTATTTGACGACGAAGAACATGATGTTTTTTTTGCAGTAAACAGCCATTTTGCCGATTTAGAATATTTTTTAAGAAGTAATAAATCACCTAATTATAATTTTGTTTACGACCAAGTAATTAGTTATGGCGAAATTGTTTCTACAACAATTGTAAGCCATTATTTTAATCATAAAGAATTAAAAAACAATTGGATAGATGTTAGAAATTTTATAAAAACAGACGCAACTTATAGAGATGCAGAAGTTGATTGGGAACAAACTCAAAAACTAATTTCGAAAGGAATAAAGAAAAAGGCATTAAACATTACACAAGGATTTTTGGGCTCTGACGAGAATAATTTTACAACAACTCTTGGTCGTGAAGGTTCAGATTATACAGCTGCAATTTTTGCCTATTGCTTAAGCGCAGAAAGTGTTACCATCTGGAAAGATGTTCCTGGAGTTTTAAATGCCGATCCAAGATATTTTGAAAATGCGGTTTTACTAAATCAAATCTCCTATCGCGAAGCCATTGAATTAGCTTTTTATGGCGCAAGTGTAATTCATCCAAAAACACTTCAACCGCTTCAAAAAAAAGAAATCCCATTATTTGTAAAATCATTTATAAATCCATTATTGCCTGGTACTTCAGTTTCTAAAGGTGCCGATTTAGAGCCAAAAACGGCTTGTTTTATTGTTAAGAAAAATCAGTTATTAATTTCGCTTTCTTCAATAGATTTTTCATTTATTATGGAAGAAAATATTAGTGAAATTTTCGCGTTGCTTCATAAGTTCAAAATAAAAGTTAGTTTGATTCAAAATTCAGCTATTAGTTTCTCGGTTTGTATTGAAGATAAATTTGAAAATTTTAATGAATTAAAAACCATTTTGTCTAAAAAGTTTAAAGTATCTTATAACGAAAATGTTTCACTTTATACTATTAGGCATTTTACAAAAGATGCTTCCGAAATGGTAGAAAAAGATAAAATAGTTTTATTGAAACAAATTTCTAGAGAAACAATGCAGGTTGTAACCAAAGAATAGTGATTTTAATAAAAATGAAAAAAAGAATTGCATTTACCTTTTTACTATTAATCAGTTTTAATATCATAAAATCTCAAGAAATTAAAAGAGATATTGAAGATATTTATTTAAAAAAGTTACTCATTGAAAAAGACAGTACTAGCCAAGAAAAATTTCAAAACTTTGCTATTAATTTATTTTTGAATGGAACTAGATTGAATGATTCTATTCTTAAAAATCATGATAAAAATTTTGTTGGCGTATGTTTAAAAGCAGAAGTAGATTCTCTAAAAATTAGAAAAATAGAATTTAATATATATGCTTTAAGTTATAAAGATAATAGAGAGAAAAATTTTCACAAAAAATTATATTTTTCAGGATTTGAAGGCATAGCAAATTTTTATGTAATTTGTTATAATGAATGACACAGAGAAAAATTAAATAATGCGTTAAAAACGTATTTAGACGGAAATACAATACCAAAGTCAAACGATGCATATAAATTTTCATCAAGATTTGAACTAGAAAACGATAGTTATTCCAAGATTTTTAATTCTGATAATCTTTCTAAAATTGTTATAGGAAACTCTTACTCCTACATAAGAATAAATGGAAATTACATAATACAAATTGAAGGTTTTCCAGACAAAGAATTAGATACAGATACTGAAAATTTATACGTAACAGATTATTTTATAAAGGATTGGTATACAATAAGTGTTTTTATTATAAATGAAGATGTTGGAAATTCATATGACACTAAATTTTAATTTTTTATAAAAATTTACAACAATAATTAGTTAAGATGGGATTCGAGTATTATTTAATTAATTTTTTCTAAAAATTTAAAATAATAATTAGTCAGATGAGATTCGAGTATAATTTAATTAATTTTCTCTAAAAATTTAAAATAATTATTATTCATGATGGGATTCGAGTGCTATTTAATTAATTTATTAATAATAAAAGACCGTTTCATTTTTTGAAACGGTCTTTTAAGATTTACATTTTCTATAAAAAATTAGTTATCATTGATTTTACCATATCGTATCGCACCATAACCAGATGGAATAGTTATTATTAATTTTGAATTATCGATTGAATAAATTTTACCGATTAATTCGTTATTTTGTGATAATAAACTATCATTTGAAATAGTGTAAGTCCCACTATCATGAGGATTTCCAAAAAGTGTAGAATTAAATGTTTCATTTGTATAGGTAGTACTAATTCCATTAGGAATTGGATAAAAACCATCAGGATTTTCATCAGTTGCTACATCATCATAATATCCTTCGTTTACCCATGTACCAATTAATTTTGATTGTAATTTAGGATTAGTATTGTTGGTTTCATTATTTTCACTACAACCTAAGAATACAAATAATGTAAATATTATAATTATTTTTTTCATGATTTCTTTATTTTAATTATTCTGCTATAATTATTTGTTGTCTAAAACCACCTTCATTGGTAAATAAAAAGATTTAATTATACTCAAACCTAGAGATATAATAATTTTCATTATTGTCAATTTTGATAATTTTATTTTCACTATTTACTGTTTTTTGAAATTGAAAATAACTTAAAGGAAAATTAAAATCATCATCTTGATAAGGATATACTTTTTTAGTTTGAAAAAAGTTTTTAAAATAAGGGTTTGAATGCATTCTTAAAACTCCAATTGATTTAATTAAATGCATAGGATTTGTAACTGTTGTATCATAATCAAGATATTCGACAAAAACAGTATCAGCTTGAACCTCTGAAATAACATTGTCATTTTCGTCATAATTGAATTTATGAATGTCTCCCATAAAATGGCTTTCAATTACTTTATCATTTAAAAAAGTATAGCTTAAGGCATTGTTTACACTTAAATCTATTGGATTTCCATACAAAGTAGCTACATTTCCACTCCATACAACATTAATAATCAATTCATTATTACGAATTTCTTTAATTACTCTACCTTGATTGTCATATTCAAAAGTACTTGTACTGTTGTATTGTGGAAATATAATACTATTGAAAACTTCTTTTAAAACTTTACCATCACTATCAAAAAAATATTCTTTAGTATGTATAATATTTTCTTCTGATGAATCTGTTACAATCTCTTTTAAGGTGCTAGTAGATGTTGTGTTATTTCCATCGTTTGATGAACAACTAATTATTACAATAAATGTAATAATAGATAAAATTAATTTTTTCATTTTTCTTTATTTAAATTTTATTCTGCAATTATTATTTGTTGTCTAAAACCGCCTTCATTGGTAAATAAATTTACAACATAATTATTTCCGCTAATTAAATTTACATTTTCTATTGTAAACTCATTTGTCTCGAAAACATTTCTATACACTTCATTACCATTGTAGTCAAAAATGGTTATTGAATTAATTCCATCATTAGATGAAAAACTAAAAAATGCTATACTAATAATTAGTGTTAAAAATATTTTTTTCATGATTATTGTTCAACTTTTTGATATCTCTCTCGCCAACCTAATGAACCTTCTCCAAGAAAGGGATAATATTCTAAATACTGCTCATTCAATATTAAAATCTTATCATTAAATGTCATATTTGGGTTTAAAGAATTTGCATTAAAATTCCTTGTAATGACAGAATCTTCGGAAACTGAAAATATTCCATCAGGATTTATTTCATCACCAACATTATCAAATTGTCCATCAGAACTAAATTTATAAACATCACCATTCTCAACTAAATGATAATTAGTTCCAGTTATTGGGTCATTATCCATATCGTCATAATAACCAATAAGTTTCCAAGTACCAACCAATTTTTCTTTCATTAAGTTGGTTTGATTATTTTCATCATTATTGGAGCAACTTACTATTGTTATGCAACTAATGAGTGTTAATATTATTTTTTTCATGATTTCTTTATTTTAATTATTCTGCTATAATTATTTGTTGTCTAAAACCTCCTTCATTTGTATATAAAAAATTTAATTATACTCAAACCTAGAAATATAATGATTTTCTTCATTATCAATTTTAATGATTCTATTTTCACTATCAACAAATTTTTCAAATTGAAAATATTGAATTGGTGTAGAATAATCATCATCTTGATAAGGATATACTTTTTTAGTTTGAAAAAAGTTTTTAAAATAAGGGTTTTTATGCATTCTTAAAACTCCAATTGATTTAATTAAATGCATCGGATTTATCACTGTTGTATCATAATCAAGATATTCGACAAAAACAGTATCAGCTTGAACCTCTGAAATAACATTGTCATTTTCGTCATAATTGAATTTATGGATGTTTCCGTTTCCAGTATAATTGATTTCTGTAACTTTATCATTTGAAAAAGTATAATTAATTGCATTACCCGAGGTGCTGTAAATAGTAGCTACATTTTCATTCCATACAACAATAGTACCCACTTCATTATTTCGAGTTTCTTTAATTACTCTACCTTGATTGTCATATTCAAAAGTACTTATACTGTTGTATTGTGGAAAAAACTGGTTAGTATTAATTTCCTTAATAACTTTTCCATCATTATCAAATTTATATTCTATAGTATAAGTTTCATTGATTATATCACCATTGTTAGTTATAATCTGTTTTAAAGAACTAGTTGATGTAACGCTGTTTCCATCATTTGATGAACAACTTAAATAAGCTATACTACTAATTAGTATTACTATTATTTTTTTCATAATTTCTTTATTTTAATTATTCTGCTATTATTATTTGTTGTCTAAAACCTCCTTCATTTGTAAATAAATTTACTACATAATTGTTTCCACTAATTAAATTTACGTTATCTATTGTAAATTCATTTGTCTCGAAAACATTTCTGTAAACTTCATTACCATTATAGTCAAAAATGGTTATTGAATTATTTACCTTATCAAGATCACTATTAAAAAATTGCGGTTCTTCAAGGTCTTTATAATTGCATGGTGATGTATGTTCTGGTTTTATTACAATAACATTTATTTGCCCATTTCTAACATGATTAGGAGCAATAATTGATTGAACCGCATTTTTAAAACAAGGATTGTTTTTTGGGTCACCAACATCAACATAATTTTCATTAATTAAAAATTCTTCACCAGATAATGAAACACCATTACAACTAATTAAATAACTATTTGTACTAGAACCCCAATTAACTATGGCTTGATTAGAATTGCTTGTAAATTTATTTGGTTCATTTGAAGTAGCTCCAATAAAATGAGGTTTTGTGCCTTCGTTATTTGTAGCTGTAGCGTTTGGATTTTCTATTATTTCCCAATTATATTTTACTATTGGGTCATCTTCGTCCTCTGGATCAATAGGAACTATTAATCCCATATTTCCGAAGTCTTTACTTACCCAATCATACGTTCCAGATATTCTAAATGACCCAAACCAACAATTTGTTTTTATAGTTTTGGTTTTTACTATTGTTCCATTCATAGTAACAGTAACTATTGATGAAGTAGATGAATTACCTCCATTAAAATAAGAAATATTAGCTGTCGGATTTGTAGAAACTCCATTAATTTGTAATTTTCCAGTTACACTCCAATTGTATGTTGGAGGTGTTGCAAATGTTGTTCCTGAAACACTGTAAATTCCATTTTGATTTCTTAATCGGCATAATTTTGTAGGACCAATAATTTTAGCACTACATCCATAAGAGCGAAAAGGTTGCAAATATGCTGCATTTTCAATAGCATCACGCATTCTAATCCCTTGACCTGTTGTAAAATGGTCTTTAGCATTTAACCAATAAGACATAATATTACTTTTATCTGGGTTATATAAACTTAAATTCCAATTTAATGTTGTTGGAATACATGAATTATCCGTTACATATTTATCCGCAGGTGTGTCGGGAACTAAATCTCCATGAGTATTCTTATTTGAACCATTTGGATTTTCTGCTAAAGTTGCATTAAAGCCATAACAAGGTGCTGACGAAGAATTATTAAAAGATCCCTTATGAGTGTGTTGAAGGTTTAAACAATGCCCAATTTCGTGAGCTAGAGCATTATCGATATTTAGTAAAGCACTTTTTTCAACAATTACTCTGGTTGTTGTGTTAATGCCATAAAAAGCTTCTCCAGGAGAAGAATAATCAGTAACTAAATAAATATTAATTGCATTGGCAATTTGCGGTATGCTTATTGCCGCAGCATTATTATTGTAATTTGAATTGTCTATAAAATCGTAGGTTCCAAGTTGATTTATTGTTATATTATGGGGATTGAAAACTTGATTTAAATTATTTAAAATTGCAGGTATTTTCGTGACATCATATCCATTAGTTCCATCATTATTTCTAAAAATTCTGAAAGCAATATTTATACATAAATTGTTAGTTGTGGGAATGTAAGGAACAGCAACATTTCTTTCATAATTTTGATTTTCAACTATGGATTCAGTTCCACACTGCTGTGCATTCACATTCGACAAACAAACAAACAAACAAACAAACAAAGATAAATTTTTCATAAGCAATTGTTTTTAAATGGTTAATAGTTTTACGAATGTATAAAATATAATTTAATTAACAAAATTATTCTGTATTATTTTTCTGAAAATTAACTAGATAGTTTTTTTCTAAAAATTTAAAACATGATTACTGATGATGTGATTCGAGTACTGTTTAATTAATTTTTTCTAAAAATTTGAAACAATAATTAGTCAAGATGGTATTCGGTAATCTTTAATTAATTTTTTCTAAAAATTTGAAACAATAATTAGTCAAGATGGGATTCGGTAATCTTTAATTAATTTTTTCTAAAATTTTGAAACAATAATTAGTCAAGATGAGATTCGAGTACTATTTAATTAATTTTTTCTAAAAACTTAAAATAATAATTAGTCAAGATGGGATTCGGTAATCTTTAATTAATTTTTTCTAAAAATTTACAACAATAATTAGTTAAGATGAGATTCGAGTACTATTTAATTAATTTTTTCTAAAAATTTAAAATAATAATTATTCAAGATGGGATTCGAGCATAATTTAATTAATTTTTTCTAAAAATTTAAAAAAAATCTAGTGTTTAATAATTTGGATTCGAACAATTCTTTAATTAATTTTTTCTAAAAATTTAAAACAATAATTAGTCAAGATGGGATTCGATACTATTTAATTAATTTTTTCTAAAAACTTAAAATAATAATTATTCAAGATGGGAATCGAGTACTATTTAATTAATTTTTTCTAAAAATTTAAAATAATAATTATTCAAGATGGGATTCGAGTATAATTTAATTAATTTTTTCTAAAAATTTAAAAAAAATCTAGTGGAGAAGATGGGATTCGAACCCACGACTTCTTGCCTGCCAGGCAAACACTCTAACCAACTGAGCTACATCCCCAAAATTTTTGTAAAAATATAATTTTATTAACTACTTTTTGTTAAATTAGATTATTAATTTTGTTCAAAATAATATTATGAGCAAAATTAGAATTACCAAACAGTTTTCTTTTGAAACAGGTCATGCTCTTTATGGCTATGACGGAAAATGTAAAAATGTTCATGGACACAGTTATAAATTATCAGTTACCGTTATTGGAACTCCAATTTTGGATAATACAAATGTTAAGTTTGGAATGGTAATCGATTTTACTGATTTAAAAACCATTGTAAGAGAAGAAATTGTTGATAATTTTGACCATGCAACTGTTTTCAATAAGAACACGCCACATGTTGAATTAGCAAAAGAACTTTCTAATCGCGGACATCACGTTATTCTTGTTGATTATCAACCAACTAGTGAAAATATGGTTGTTGATTTTGCACAAAAAATACAAAACAGATTGCCAAAAAATATTCAATTGCATTCTTTAAAACTACAAGAAACCGAAAGCTCGTTTGCCGAATGGTTTGCCTCAGATA
>NZ_JAYVFH010000139.1:0-7307 GCF_043773265.1 Flavobacterium sp.
ATTGAGCCATTATTGTGTCTGTCTTCGATAATCTCCAAGAGTGTGATTCTGTTCTGGCTATCGAGTGCCTGTAGTCCAAAATCATCCAGTATTATAACATCCTGTCTTTCTATTTTGGCAAGTTCTCTCAAATAGGAACCATCTGCTTTTGCCATTTTTAACTTAGCAAACAATTTTGATGTATTAAAATAACTTACTTTATACCCTTGTATACAGGCCTGGTACCCTAATGCGGTTCCTAAATAGCTTTTACCCACACCAGTACTTCCAGTGATTAAAATGTTTTCGTTTTTTTCTACAAATTCACATTCTGCCAGTCTAAAGACTAAGGTTCTGTCAAGATTACGTGATTCTTCAAAATAGATGTTTTCAATATTGGATTTGTAATGGAACCGGGCATTTTTGATACTTCTCTCAATACGCCTGTTATGTCTCTCATCCCATTCGGCATCAATAATCATTGATGCAAATTGGTCAATGGTGTAATGATCTGTTTTTCCGCTTTCAATGGCTGTTTTAAAAGCACTATGCATTCCATAGAGCTTCATTTGTTTCATTTTGGTTTCTGTTGATTCATTCATATTTATTTGATTTAAATTATTCATAATAGTGTTTTCCTCTAATGTTTCTATGTTCCGGCAGTTCCTGATTAAGGTCTTGTTCCTGCTCAGCATCAATGGTGTCTAAGTTGTTTTCTAAAATATTCTGTATGGTTTTGAAGTTGTAAATTTTAAAATCAAGAGCTCTTTTACAGGCATTTATCAATCGTACCCTGCCCACCTTCTTCTCGTAGGAGAGTATTCCTAAACAACTTTTAAATGCCTGCTCCGGGTGATTTCTGCTGTCAATGATTTTTATGATAAATTCCGCGACAGCACTGTCAATATCAGTGGCCCAATCTATAAAACGAGTAGCACTCCAATCAGCTACAAACTGGTGTGTACTTGCCAGATGTTCCGAATTTGTGGTATACATGTAAGGCTTGTAATTTCTTTGGTGTGTAGCTATCCGATTGTACTTGTAATACACTTCAACGGTGGATTTTGTATACAGAAGCTTAACCTTCTTTCGTAAATACTGGTAGGGAACGCTGTAGTAATTTTTATCCTGACTCAATTGCACATGGCCATTTTGCATAACCGTTGCAAAAGATTGGTATTTTATTTCAAAACGCTCTTGTGGTAATGGTTGAAGTTTGTCTTTCTCGTCTTCAATAAAGAGTTCAAAACGAGAGTAAGGTCTTGCAGTAAGTTTCCTGTGATTATGAATGTCCAATAGGCTCCATATCTGGTCATTGAGCTCATCAAGACTGTAGAATGTCCTTTCTTTCAGATTTACATAAATCCTTCTATACAATATTTTCACAGCTCCTTCAACTAAAGACTTATCTCTTGGCTTGTAGGCTCTGGCAGGCAAAATGGTAGTTTCATAATGCTCTGCTAAGTCCGCTAAAGTTTCGTTAATGGTTGGCTCAAATCGACTACTTTTAATAACGGCAGACTTTAAATTGTCCGGCACAATAGCTGCTGGAGTACCGCCAAAATAACGCATGGCGTTTTCCACTGAGCTCACAAAATCTTCTTTTTGTTGACTTAAAGAAGCCTCAGCATAGGTGTATTGGCTGGCACCTAATATGGCAACAAAAAATTGTACTTCTTTGATTTCACCTGTAGTTTTATCAATGACAGAGAGCGTTTTTCCGGCATAATCCACATACATTTTATCACCCGCTTTGTGATGCATGTGCATCACCGGATTTACTCGATTACTCCAGGTTTTATAATGAACGTTAAATTGCGAACTCCTTAAACCGTCTGGGTTTGCTGCAATGTAGAGCTCCCACATGTGTTGAATTGTAACCCCTACTTTTTTCAGTTCCCGCTCCATTTTCGGAAAATAGTCGTAAAGCTTTTGCAGTTTTGGATTAATCGGTTGTAAAGTGCTATTGGAAAACAATAATTCCAGCTCAGTATCTGTCTTCAGTTCAATAGTTTCAAGACTTAATTCTAATACTTTGTACAAAGAAATGTACTTCTTTACCGTGTTTCTCGATAGCGAAAGGTAATTGCTAATAAACAAATTACTCTTTCCACTACAATGAAATTTAATGACTTTTCTAATTTTACTCATGTCTGTTATCTTGTTTACCATAATCCGTATTTTTTTAACGAATGTATGGTTCACAACATGAAAAAATTAGTAATTTTAGGGTGGTCAGTTTGCTCCGGAAATAGGTGGTCAATTTGACCGGATTTTCCAGTAAAGTAAGCGGGTTTCGCTCTTTAACTTATTAGATTAAAAATCTTAAATAAAAACTATTTGTAAAGCTAAAAATAGTGAATTGAAACCTCCTTTAATGAACAATAACATCTCAAGACTCCTTTTAAAAAAAGTTTTAAGTAATCAGAAAATGAATAGTTATTTAAAGGAAATTGCAGACGTTGCGGCATTCAAAAAGATTTAACCTTTTATATGGCTCGACACACTTTCGCAACATCGGTAACACTTACAAATGGTGTTCCTATTGAAACCGTGAGTAAAATGCTGGGGCATAAAAACATACAAACTACCCAACACTATGCAAAAATTCTCGACAAAAAAGTAAGTGAGGATATGATGGTTTTGAGAGAGAAATTTATTAGTGTTGAGAAAGGAAATAAATTAAACATAGGTTAATTATTCCTATTGATTATTTTTTTAGCATAAATTCATTAGAAGAAAGATTAAAAAAAACTAGAAAGGAATTTTTCTAAATAAATAGCTAAAAAGAAACTCTATTTCACAATCTGTAGTTTTTTCTAAATCTCTAATTGGCACTAATTCGAATACGTTTTCAATTAAACTATGACATTTAATAATTCATGTTTTTAATTAAAAACCCTATTTAAATGTTAATTTAATGTTATATTCTCATCAATGTGACAATTATCATATAAGCGAAGTGTATTAAAAGGTAACTTTATAATGTTAATCATTAACTTCTTTATTATGAAAAAAATTCTTTTCCCAACAGATTTTTCTGAAACAGCAACTAATGCCTTTGTACACGCTTTAGAACTCGCAAAAATTGTTAAAGGTGAGCTTATTTTGTTACATTCATTCGAATTACATTTAGTAGATAATGTCTTTTATCCTGAAAATTATAAAGAAACTTTTGATACATTGGAATTATCAAAATTTGAACAATTTAAAGATGAGTTACCCAAACTTCGAGCAATTGCAGATGAACAAAATTTGAGCCATATAAATATGACACATTGTTTAATGCATGGTAATTTACTTCATAATATTGAGGAAAGCATTGAAACTGATAAAATTGACTTTGTTGTTATGGGAACATCTGGAGCAACTGGATGGAAGGAAATGTTTGTAGGTACTAATACCGGAGAAGTTATTACAGCAGTAAATGTTCCTATTTTAAGCGTTCCTGTAGATGCTAAATTCGAAAAAATTGAAACTATTGGTTTTACTACTCGTTTTAGAGAAAAAGATAAAAGTGCTTTAAAACAAGTAATAAGTATTGCCAAAAAGACAAATGCCAAAGTAAAATGCTTATATGTAAAAACCAAAGAAACCGACAATACCGAAGCTACTTTTGCCGATTGGAAGAACCATTTCAAAAATGACCCGGTTAGTTTTTTTATTTTACCAAGCGAAGATGTGAAAGAAACAATTCTTGATTTTATTAGATTTCAAGGAATTGATGTTTTAGCAATGATTACATACAAACGAAATTTCTTTGAAGCGTTATTCAGTTCTAGTTTGTCTCAAAAAATGTCTTACAATTGTAACATTCCTATTTTGGTATTACACGAATAGAAAACATAAACCAAATATAATTCAACATCAAGCAATGTGCCAATTGTTACAGTACTTGACGTTATTTTTAACTACTTTTAAGTAATATAATTTAAGCATATGAAAATCATAAAACAATCAGGGTTAATGGTCGATTTTGACAAAGATAAACTCAAGCAATCACTCTTGAGGTCGGGTGCAAACAAATATGTCGTTGATGATGTTTTACAGGTGATTGAAAGGGAAATCTATGAAGGAATTCCAAGTAAAAAAATTTTCAAATTAGCTTTTAGTTTATTAAAGAAAGTATCTAATGCCAATGCTGCTCGATACAATTTGAAGGAAGGAATTAGGTTACTCGGTCCAGCAGGTTTTTTCTTTGAAAAATATATTGCTCGTGTTTTTGCATCAGAAAATTATAAAATAAAGACTAATCTAATCTTACAAGGCAAATGTGTTTCCCACGAAATAGATGTTTTGATTAAAAAAAACAACCTTATTTCAATGATAGAATGCAAGTTAAGTATGGGCAAAGATGCTAATTCTGATGTAAAAGTGCCATTATATATTCTATCTCGATTTAACGATTTAAAAAACAAAAAGTTAGCCTTATTCGAGAAAAATGAAATTATATCTGAATGTTGGATTGCAACAAACAATCGTTTTACAACCGATGCCATCACTTTTGCTAAATGTTCTGGCTTGCATTTATTAAGTTGGAATTATCCCGAAGGAAATAATTTGAAAACAAAAAACGACAATAACCATCTTTATCCTATTACTTGTTTAACAACACTATCTATTTCAGAAAAAGATAGATTATTGATTTTAGATGTGATTTTGGTCAAAGAATTAATCAACAATGCTAAAAGTCTCGAAAAAATAGGATTAAGTAGCATTAGAATAAAAAACGTGCTAAAAGAAGTTTCTGAATTGTGTAAATGCCTTTAACAACAATAAATTTATAACAGACTAACCAATAAAAAAATGAAAATAAAATTCATCGGTGGCGCAGGAACAGTAACTGGTTCAAAAACACTAATAGAAAGCAACGGAATTACAATTCTTGTAGATTGTGGTCTTTTTCAAGGAATAAAACCCTTGCGAGAGCTCAACTGGGAACCTTTACCTGTTTTACCATCAACAATTGATTTTGTATTGCTAACTCACGGTCATTTAGATCATTGTGGCTGGTTGCCACGATTAGTTAACCAAGGATTTAAAGGAAAAATTTACTGTACAAGTCCAACCGCAGCTATTGCAAAATTGATATTATTAGACAGTGCCAAAATTCAAGAAGAAGAAGCCAATAAAGCCAACAAGGAACGCTATTCTAAACACGAAATTGCAGAACCACTTTATACAGTAGAACAAGCCGAAAAAGTTTTTCCTCTTTTTAGAGTTTTAAAAACCAACGAAGTTGTAAATCTCGATGCCGAAATTTATGCCATATTTACAAATGCAGGTCATATTATCGGAGCTTGTACAATAGAATTAATACTTGAAAATAAAAAATTAGTCTTCTCTGGAGATATTGGTCGTGATGACGATGTGTTAATGTATGCTCCAACAAAACCCAAAAAAGCCGACTATATTTTTTTAGAAAGCACTTATGGCAATAGAATTCACCCTCAAACAGATACTAAACTTGAACTTGAAACTTACATCAATAATACGGTCAATAAGGGCGGAACAATCATAATCCCTAGTTTTGCCGTTGAGCGTGCTCAAACCGTAATGTACTTGCTTTGGCAACTCAAAGTAGAAGGAAGAATTCCAAATATCCCTTATATTATAGATACCCCAATGGGAATAAAAGTGTTAGATGTTTTTGAAAACAACAGCAAATGGCACAAGCTTTCACCAAATGAATGTGTCGAAATGTGCAAAATGTTTACAATGATTTCCGATTACAAAGACACAATAACGGCTATTTATGACAAACAACCCAAAGTGGTCATTGCTGCAAGCGGTATGATTACTGGCGGTCGTGTTTTGAGCTATTTAGAACGTTATATTGGTTTGCCAGAAACAACCGTTATCATAATTGGCTATCAAGCCGAAGGAACTCGTGGACGAAAACTATTAGAAGGAGCAAAAGACATCAAAATTCACGGAAAATATTATGAAGTAAAAGCCAATATTCTTGAAATAGAAGGATTATCGGCTCACGGCGACCAACAAGATTTACTCAATTGGCTATCGGAATTAGAGAACAAGCCAAAAAAAGTATTCTTGGTTCACGGCGAAAATATTCCAGCCGACGAATTGCGGATAAAAATAAATGAAAAATATGGGTTTGAATGTGTTGTGCCTTTGATGGGGCAAGAATTTGAATTATAAAAACTAAAAAAAAATATGAAAACACAAACAGGAATTTGGATCGACACTTCAAAAGCAATAATTGTTGCATTGATAGATGGAAAAGAAAACAGCACAGAAATAAACTCCGAAATTGAAAACAGCGTTCATCACAATAATGAAGGCAACAAAGGTTTATTTATGGGAAATGGACATATAAACAACGAAAAGAAATTCGACGAAAAAAAGAAACATCAAACAAATGATTTTCTAAAAAATGTAATTAATCAAATAAAGAAAGATGATGCATTTTATGTTTTTGGTCCAGCCGAAATGAAATTAAAATTAAAAAACATAATCGAAAACAATCTTGAATTAGTAGCTAGGCTAAAAGCGGTTGAAACCGCCGATAGTATGACTTTAAATCAGGTGGTCGCAAAAGTAAAATTGTTCTATAAAATTCAGTAAAATAAAATGGATATTAAAATCATTGAAACAATAATAGTAGTAATCGTTTTTATCATAATAAAATTTGTAAACAACAAAATAATAAATGATGCACTAAAAAAATTCAACTTTCATCGCGACCGAAGAAAAATAACAGTAAAAGCCATTAATTTTTTTTCGGCATTAATTGTAGCAATAATACTTCTAGCCATTTGGGGCGTTAAGCAGGATGAATTGTTAGTATTTATAACATCAATATTAACAGTTTTAGGAATTGCTTTTTTTGCACAATGGTCAATACTGTCCAATGTGACATCGAGTTTGATTTTATTTTTTAACCATCCATTAAAAATTGGTGATTATATAAAGATTATCGATACCGATCAACCAATTGAAGGAGTTATTCAAAACATCACTTATTTCTTTTTATACATTAAAAACAAGGAAGATGAAATTATTACAATACCAAATACTATTGTGCTTCAAAAATCAATTTTAATAAAATCAAATCAGAATATATAAACGAACTGAATTTAATACATACGTTTTTAGAATAATAACCTTTAAAATATATCCTAATGAAAAAAATACTCGTTACCACTGATTTTTCAACAAACTCAAAAGCAGGAATACGCTTTGCGATGCAACTAGCTTCGCAAACTAATAGTGAGTTAATTTTTTACAACGTAATACAAATTTTAAAACCCACCATTTGGAAACAATCAAAATGGGAAAATTATGTGTCGTCAGAAATTGAAAGG
>NZ_JAYVFH010000140.1:0-3945 GCF_043773265.1 Flavobacterium sp.
ATAAAACACAATTCTACTCGTGCTCATATTCCATCAAAAGAAGAAGCAGGTTATGAAAATGCAAACGAAAAAGTAAGTCAAGGCAAAGATGTTTTAGAACTACCTAAAAATCCAGTTATTCATCGTGGACAAGACCCAGAATTATTTTGGAAGGATAAATATGGAAATGATGACCGTGATAATGTATTAAAAGTTGATATACGTTCACTTTACCGCCACGAACACATTGCACCCGAACAATTAATAAAAGGATTGTACAAAACCGTTGTAGAAAAAAGAGACGAAAGCCAACTAGATATGTTTTCTACCAACGAACTTTTTGGAAATGCTCTAGAACGTGATGAGTTAGACAAAGTAAGCGAATATTACAAACATTCTGATGGTTGGAGCAACCGACTCATACAAGGCGATAGCCATTTAGTAATGGCAAGTTTGCTAGAACGCGAAGGAATGGCAGGACAAGTACAAACCATATATATGGATCCTCCTTATGGTATAAAATACGGTTCTAATTGGCAAATAAAGCTAAATAATACAACTGTAAAAGATACGGATGAAAATTTATCTGGAGAACCAGAAATGGTTAAAGCATTTCGTGACACATGGGAATTAGGCATTCACTCTTATTTAACCTATTTACGAGATAGATTTATTATTGCTAAAGAGTTATTGAAAAATGAAGGAAGTATATTTTTACAAATTGGCGAAGAAAATGTACACCTCGTTAGAAGTTTGATGGATGAAGTTTTTGGAAGCCATAATTTTGTTAGTCAAATAGTATTAAAAACTACCAGTGGATTAGGAGCAAATAACTTAAAGTCAGTTTGTGATTATATTATTTGGTTTGCAAAAGATAAATCTCACTTAAAATATAGACAACTATATAAAAATAAAATAATTGGAGAAGTGGGTGCAACAGGATTCCAATATGCTAGACTAAAAGATGGAACTATGAGAAGGTTGACAAAAGAAGAAATTAACGGTGATGTCCATATCTCTGAAGAAGTTTCAATTTTCGCACTTGGAGATTTATCATCATCTGGTTCAACTGATAGTTGTATTTATGATTTTGATATTAATGATAAGATTTATAAACCAACAAAAGGTAAAAGTTGGAAAACGACAAAATCTGGAATGCAGAGTTTATTAAAAAACAATAGGATTTATCAAAGAGAAAATTCTATTAATTATATCAGATATTTCAAAGATTTTCCTGTTTTTGAATTAGATAATATTTGGTCTGATTTAGGTGGAGCTTCTAACAAAAAATATGTTGTTCAAACAACTGAAAAAGCTATACAAAGATGTATATTAATGTCTTCTGATCCTGGCGATTTAGTTTTAGACCCAACTTGTGGTAGCGGTACAACGGCATTTGTTGCTGAACAGTGGGGAAGAAGATGGATAACTATTGATACTTCTAGGATAGCATTAAATATTGCAAAACAAAGATTGATGACTGGTATTTATCCTTATTATCAAATGTATGATGAACAAGGTATTGACATTAGACAAGGTTTTAAATATAAAATAGTACCTCATATTACTTTAAAATCAGTTGCGCAAAATGAATCAGCCGATGATGAAACATTATATGACCAACCTCTTGAAGATAAAAAGAAACTCAGAGTTTCTGGTCCATTCACAGTAGAAACATTACAAAATTTTGAACCAGTAAGTCCAGAAAGTTTAGATGATGGCAGCCAAAAAACAGAAGACAATGGTAGTTTTGAAGAACGCATTTTCGAGCATTTAAAATCAGCAGGTGTTCGTAATGGTATAAAAAATGAACAAGCAATTTTCATTCGTGTAGAACGTTTGGCAGATTCTTATTTACACGCCGAAGGTTTTTATATAGATGCAAATGGTAACGAGAAAAAAGCTTATTTCCATATTGGTCCAAAATTTGGTACGGTTGCCAAACAATCTGTAAACGAAGCAGTAAAGTCGTGTCGTCAACGTGGCGATGCCGATTGGTTGATTGTTTTAGGTTTCAGTTTTGAAAGTGATATTGCTAATCAAAACGTAACAATGTCTGTTGGTTCTTTTGAAGTTTCAAAAGTACGTATGCACGATGATTTAATGCAAGATGGTTTACTTAAAAAAGATAAAAAAGCAGCATCATTTGTAACCATTGGCGAGCCAGATGTAAAACTAGTAAAAAAAGGAAGTCAAGCGCATATTGAAATATGTGGGTTAGATATTTATGACCCAATCAAAGACATAGTAAAAGCAAGAAACGTTGAAGACATTGCCTACTGGATGGTAGATGATGATTATGATGGTAATAATTTTGTAGTTAAACAAGTATATTTCTGTGGCGGCAACAAAGATGAATTCAAAAAATGGCGTAAAGGACTAGATAATTTAGCCAAAGATAAAACGAAAAGAAATCTTGAACGCACACTTAAAATAGAAATTGATGATGATGCTTTTGATAAACTTTATGGTTTCGAAAGTCATCTTTTTGATATTAAAGTTGGACAAAAAATAGCAGTTAGAGTTGTTAGTCAATTTGGAGAAGAGAGTACTAAGGTAATATTGTTATAATATTTAAGCACTTCAAGCTATAAGCTATGCTGCGACCCATTTTCCAACAACAATTTTCACAAATTTAAGATAGATTATTAAGTTTAATAATCCATTTTCTGGGCTAAAATTTGAAATAACTTTTGGCCTTTTTTCGGGTCTAAAAGTTATTCTAATTTTATGCCACATTGTCCAAGTAATACACACTTGAAGGCGTTTTGTAATTTAATGATTGATGAAACCCAAGCTCCGCAATCCCGATATCCATCGAGACCTGACTTTGATGTCATAGAATGCACAGCGGGATTTATTATACAATTTTAAGTTTACTAAAATAGGAGTATTTGTATTCACAATAGTGTTTTTCTATTTTTGTTTTTTATTAAATAATTTACAAAATGAAACTCCAATACTGCTCCGACCTACACTTAGAGTTCCCAGACAACAAAGAGTTTATCCTCTATAATCCAATTGAACCTACTGCCGACATTCTTATTTTAGCCGGAGACATAGTTCCATTTGCAGTAATGGACAAACACAATGATTTCTTTGACTACATTTCAAGGAATTTCAAAATGACGTATTGGATTCCCGGAAACCACGAATATTACTATTACAATGTTGATAGTACCAGCTTTTTAGAAACAAAAATTAGAGAAAACATTTTTTTAGTAAACAATTGCGTAAAAGAAATTTCCGGAGTTAATCTAATTTTTTCCACATTATGGTCAAATATTTCTGAAGCAAAACGTTGGGTAATTCAACAAAGTCTTTCCGATTTTAAAGTAATAAAATACAAGGACCATCTATTCAATGTGGATGATTACAACACATTGCACAAAGAAAGCTTAGAATTTATACAAAAAGCTTTAGCAATAAAATCAAATAATAAAACAATTGTGGTTACACACCACGCACCAACTTTTGTAAATTATCCTGAAAAGTATGTTAATAGTAAAATAAACGAAGCTTTCGCTACCAACTTAACAGACTTAATCCAAGAAAGCAATATTGATTTTTGGATTTATGGCCACCATCATTCGAACATCGGAGAATTTCAAATCGGAAATACTAAATTAGTTACCAATCAATTAGGTTATGTTAAATACAATGAAAATATTGGATATAACGACAAAGCTATTATTTCACTACTATAGTTTTGAAAAGAAATAATTTGTACCGTTCCATTGAAAATCAAAAACAGAGAACCTATATCGCATATCGCAATATGCAATATAAAACTGTATTGGATATGCAAATAAAAAGTATTAGGGTTTGCACACACAAACCCTAATACTTTTTTTATTTAATTTTATTATCTACATTTTAGTAATAATAAATTCAGATCTTCTATTAAGTTGGTGTTGTTCTTCAGTGCAACTTGATGCGTTTGTTGGCTCACAACCACAGTCGTTT
>NZ_JAYVFH010000141.1:0-11477 GCF_043773265.1 Flavobacterium sp.
CCAAGGATTTTTGAAGCTCTAACAGCATCTTCACCAAAAGTTTCATAAAAATCACCAACTCTAAACAATAAACAAGCATCAGGATATTTCCTTTTTATCTCGTTATATTGTTTCATTAATGGTGTTTCTTTGGCTGTTTTTTCTATAGATGACAAAGGATAGTGATTTTTAAAATGAGTTTACGAATTTAATTATTTAAATTGAAAATACACCATTAACATTTCATTTAATAAAAATTTAAGTATCATTATGACTGTTACTATTTTTTTTACTTAAATTTGCTTATATTTAATTAATAAATCAAAAAAAATGAAAAAAATATTACTATTTGCTATGTTGATTGTTTTTGGTGTAACATCATCAAATGCTCAAACTAAAGCTAAAGCAAAAAAAGCTAAAGCTACTAAAGTTGTAACTCCAAAAATTCCTAGTGTTGAAGGTGCTGGAATGGTTATAGAAAATGAAACTATTGATTATGGAAACATTCCTCACAATGCTGATGGAAATAGACAATTTGTAATTGTTAATAATGGTAACAAACCATTAATTATAACTAGTGCTACAGGATCTTGTGGATGTACTGTTCCAACAGCTCCAAAAGAACCAATTGCACCTGGAGCAAGAGCAGTAATTGGTGTAAAATATGCAACTGATAGAGTTGGTGCTTTTACAAAAAATGTAACTATAAAATCTAATGCAGTTCAAGGAGATACAAAAATCTTGACAATAAAAGGTACAGTTTTACCAGATACAACAACTCCTGCAGTTGAACCAGTAAAAAGCTAAACTAAAATATTTATATTTAGAGCTTCCAGAAATGGAAGCTTTTTTTTTGAATATCTTTGCCAAAATTAAATGCGAAATGCGAAAATTAGAAAACAGTGAGCTTGATAGAAAATCTATTGAAGACTTTAAAAAATCAGATAAAACTTCAATAATTATTGTTTTAGACGATATTAGAAGTTTACATAATATTGGTTCTGTATTTAGAACATCGGATGCATTTTTAATAGAAAAAATATATTTATGTGGCATAACTGCAACTCCTCCAAATAAAGAAATTCATAAAACCGCATTAGGCGCAACTGAAACCGTTGCTTGGGAACACAACAAAAACATTATAGAAGTTATTGAAAATTTAAAAAAAGATAATATAGAAGTTTATGCAATTGAACAAGTAGAAAACTCAATTTCGCTTGAATCATTTTGTCCAAAAAAAGACACAACATATGCTTTAGTTTTTGGAAACGAAGTTTATGGTGTTTCGCAAGAAGCAATTAAAATTTGTAATGGAAGCATAGAAATTCCGCAATTGGGAACTAAACATTCATTAAATATTTCTGTAAGTGCTGGAATTGTAATTTGGGATTTATTTCAGAAAATAAAAAACTAGCATATTTTTTTTTGAATTTCTTTTAATATCATAGTGTAATCTTCTTGATTTTTTAGAAAATCTTTTTCAGAAACATCAATAATCAATACGTTTAAATCTTTTTGAGTTTTAATATAATCTAAGTATCCATTATTTATCTTTTCTAGATATTCTGCTGGAATTTCTTGTTCATAAATTCTTCCTCTTCGCTTAATATTTTGAAGCAATCGTTCTGTGTTTTGATATAAATAAATATACAAATCTGGTTTTGGCATTTCTTTATAAATAATATCAAAAAGAGTTTTATACAATCTCACTTCGTCTTCTGCAAGAGTAACCTTTGCAAAAATTAATGATTTAAAAATATGATAATCGGCAACAATAAAATCTTTAAATAAATCAAATTGTGCTAAATCATCAGAAATTTGTTGGTATCTATCGGCAAGAAAAGACATTTCTAAAGGAAAAGCATACCTGTTTTGATCTTTATAAAATTTTGGCAAAAAAGGATTATCGGCAAATCTTTCTAAAACTGTTTTAGCATTAAAATCTTCTGCAATTTTAGTAACCAAAGTTGTTTTTCCTGCGCCAATATTACCTTCAACTGCAATGTAATTGAACTTATTTAATTTAATTATTTCTAATGGTGCATTTAATTTGGATATTTTTTTACAATTTCCTGTGTCGTTACAAATTTTTAAAATTTCTGAAATTGACTTTTGCAAAATTGGATGTATCCAAAAAGGCACAACTTCTTTCATTGGCAAAAGCACAAAAAGTCGATTTGCAAGATGTTTATGTGGAACTTGCAAAAACTCTTCTTCTATTATTTCATCATCAAATGCAATTATATCAATATCAATTATTCTAGACTGATATTCTTTACTTTCTGATCTAACACGGCCGAGTTTTTTTTCTAGTTTTAGAATGTTTTTTAAAAGTTTTTGAGCATTTTTATGAGTATGAACTAATACCACACAATTATAAAAAGAATCGCTATTAAAACCCCAAGAATCTGATTCATACAAAGAAGAAACTTTAATAATTGTTGCAACTTCATTATGTAATAAATCTATGCAACGCTCAATGTTTTCGAGACGATTGCCTTGATTACTACCTAAAGAAAGTATAACTTGATGTTGTTGATTCATATTTGTAAAATCTATTTTTTGGCACTCAAATATGGCATCGTTTTTTTTATTTTTGTTAATAACAAAACATATTTTGCTGGCGATTTCATATTTAGCAAAATAACTAAAAGAATTTTAGAATTGAAGTATATTTGTAACTTCTGTTGATAACTATTTTTATTAAAGAATAAGTAAATGGTTTGTAACAAATTAACTTTTATATATACTAATAAAGAAAATTAAACTTATGAAATTTTTAGGAAATGTGTTAGCAACTATAGTTGGACTATTTATTTTTTGCATGATTTTTTTCTTCGGAATATTGCTAATTGGTGCTATTGCTGGAAGTGGAGATTCTGATATTGTATCTGTAAAAAGTAATTCGGTTATTGAACTAGATTTATCGAAAATTGAACATGATTATGCCGGAAAAACAAATTATAATGACATGCCTTTTCTTAACGGAAAAGACAAACATGATGGTTTGTTTGATGTTTTAAAAGCTATAGAATATGCAAAAACTGACAACGATATAAAAGGAATTTCTATATTGAACAACAATTCTAATCTTGGAATTGCACAAACAAAAGCGTTGCGCGATGCTTTGGAAGATTTCAAAAAATCTAATAAATTTATATATTCTTATGCTGATGGTTATTCTCAAAAGGATTATTATTTAAATTCTGTTGCTAGTGAAATTTATTTAAACCCAATTGGAGAATTAGAATTTAAAGGATTGTCAGCCGAAATTATGTTTTTTAAAGATTTTCAAGAAAAATCGGGTTTAAAAATGGAAATAATTCGTCACGGAAAATACAAAAGTGCTGTTGAACCATTTTTAGAAAACAAAATGAGCGATGCTAATAGAGAACAAACTACACAATTATTGAGTTCAATATGGAATTCTGTAGTAAATGAAGTTGCTAAAAGTAGAAATATTTCTGTTACTAGATTAAATGAAATTGCCGAAGGACTTTTGGCAAGAACACCAGAAATGGCAAAAACCGAAAAACTAATTGACAAAATTGCTTATGAAGATGTATATCACAACGATATTAAAAAAGCATTAAAAGTTGATTTAGATGATGATTATGATAGCGTAACCATTGAAGACTATGCCGAAAAAGTTGCAACAACCTCTAAAGATTATAGTACTAAAGACAAAATTGCAATTATTTATGCTCAAGGCGAAATTGGCAATGGTGAAGGTGATATAAATATAATTGGAGAAGGTTCAATGAGAAGAGCATTGCAAGATGCAAGAAAAGATAAAAATATAAAATCAATAGTTTTAAGAATTAATAGTCCTGGAGGAAATGCTATGACATCTGAACTAATATGGAGAGAAATAGAATTAACTAAAAAGGTAAAACCAATAGTAGTTTCAATGGGAAATTATGCAGCTTCTGGAGGATATTATATTGCTTGTAATGCTAATAAAATTTTTGCTGAAGCCAACACAATTACTGGTTCTATTGGAGTTTTTGGAATGTTACCAAATTTTACAATTGCAGCAGATAAAATTGGTTTAGACATAGAACAAGTAAAAACGCATACTAATGCTTCTGGTTATAGTCCTTTTAAACCATTGGATGATAATTATCGTGCTTTTGCACAAGAAGGAGTTGAAACAATATATTCAACTTTTGTAAACCGTGTTGCTACAGGAAGAAAAATGACATTTGAACAAGTTGATGCTATTGGACAAGGTAGAGTTTGGAGCGGTCAAGATGCTTTAAAAATTGGTTTAGTCGATAAAATTGGTGGAATGGATGAAGCAATTAAAGAAGCTGCAAGACTCGGAAAAATAACAAAATATAAAACTGAAAATTTTCCAGAATACGAAAAAAGTTTTGAAGATATATTAGCCAATTTTGGTTTAGCACAATCAAGACAAAGTATTATTAAAGAAGAAATTGGTGAACAAAACTATAAAATACTTCAACAAATTAAACAAATGTCAACTCAAAAAGGTGTTCAAGCAAGAATGGCTTATGAGTTAAAAATAAACTAGCCAAAAAACAATTGGGTTAATTGTTTTTTAAATCTGTTCTCCGATGGTGAACAGATTTTTTTTGCACAATAGTAAATGTATAACTTTTTAAGATAATATTACAATCATAAAAGAAGGAAAAATACTAAATTTGTAATTATATAAAACTTAAAGGCAAGGTTTTTGCTTTTTTTATAAAATAATAAAGCTCAATATTATGGTAAAGAAAATATTAAAAATTGTTGGAGTAATCTTGCTACTACTTGTAGTTTCTGCATTTGCAATACCTTATTTATTTGAAGACCAAATAAAAGCTAAAATTGCAAAATCTATAAACCAAAATCTTGATGCAAAAGTTGCTTTTGAAGATGCTAATTTAAGTTTGTTTAAGAATTTTCCAAAAGCTAATGTTTCTATCGAAAAATTGTCAATTATAAATAAAGCGCCTTTTGCTGGAGATACTTTAGTTTCATTTGAAGAATTAAATCTAAAAATGTCTGTGATGCAACTCTTTAATGATGAAAACGAACCATTAAATATTGAAGGTATTTCGTCTAAAAACGGATTGATAAACATTATTTTCAATAAAGATGGAATTGCAAATTATGATATTGCATTAAAAAATAAAGACAATAAAACTGATGGAAAAAGCAAACCACTTGCTTTGAAAATTCAAGAATATGATGTTGAAAATTTCAAGTTTAAATATACCGATGAAATGGCTAATATTAATATGGTTATTGACAGCATAAATCATTCTGGAACAGGCGATTTTACTAACGATGTTTTAGATTTAAATACAAAAACAACAGCAAAACTATCCTTAAACATGGATAAGATGAATTATATGAACAATGTCTCGGTAACTTTGGATGCAGTACTTGGCATAGATTTAAAAAACAGCAAATATACTTTTAAAGAAAATAAAGCAAAAATCAATGAATTGCCATTAGAATTTAATGGATTTATTCAATTAGTTGATGCCGGACAAGAATATGATTTAAAATTTAAAACGCCAACTTCATCATTCAAAAACTTCTTAGGATTGATTCCTGCTGCTTATTCTAGCAGTTTGGATAATGTAAAAACATCTGGCGATTTTACTGTTGCTGGTTTTGCAAAAGGAATGTTAACGGATACAACTGTTCCAAAATTTAATATTGCAATTGCTTCCAACAATGCTTCTTTTCAATATCCTGATTTACGAAAATCGGTTAAAAATATTGTCATTGATACCAAAATCGTTAACGAAACTGGCTTGATGAATGACACTTATGTAAATTTAGATAAATTATCATTTTCTATAGATCAAGATGTTTTTAATGCCAAAGCAACTATTAAAAATGTTGCTACAAATGCTTTGGTTGACGCTGCACTAAAAGGAACAATAAATCTTGGAAACCTTTCTAAAGCATACCCAATAAAACTTGACAAACCTCTTTCTGGAATTTTAAATGCTGATGTAACTACAAAATTTGACATGCTATCTGTTGAAAAAAGTCAATATGAAAACATCAACAATGCAGGAACAATGAGTTTATCTGGTTTTAAATATGTTGATGAAAACGGAAAAGCAATGAACATAAGTAATGCCATGGTTCAGTTTAATCCTAGTCGTGTAAACTTGCAAGAATTTAAAGCAACAACTGGAAAAAGTGATATGAATGTTACCGGAGTTTTAGAAAATTTCTATGGTTTTGTATTTAGAAATCAAGAGTTGAAAGGTAATTTTAATTTAAACTCTAATCAAATTGCAGTATCAGATTTCATGACAACTTCTGATGCAACAAAAACCAAAGGTAAAACTGAGGCAATGAAAATTCCAGCTTTCTTGAATTGTTCTTTAACTGCTTCTGCAAATACAGTTTTATATGACAATTTAACTTTAAAAAATGTTACAGGAAAATTGATTGTAAAAGATCAAGCTGTAACTTTAGAGAATGTAAAAACAAATATTTTTGGAGGAAGTATCGGTGTAAACGGAATGGTTTCTACCAAAGAAAAAACACCAAAATTCAATATGAATCTTGGATTAAATCAAGTTGATATCGCTCAAACATTTACTCAATTGGATATGTTGAAAGAAATAGCACCAATTGCAGGAATTATTAACGGAAAATTAAATTCGACCATAAAACTTTCAGGAAATCTTGATGCCAATGAAATGACACCCGATTTGAAAACTATTTCAGGTGACTTACTTGGGCAATTGCTTTCTACAACAGTAAACTCTAGTAATTCTACTTTGTTGAATGCTTTAGATTCTAATATAAATTTTATAGATATAAAAAAATTAAATTTAAATGATTTAAAAGCTGCTTTAACTTTTAAAGACGGAAAAGTAACCGTAAAACCATTTGATTTAAAATACCAAGACATAAAAGTTACCGTTGGTGGCACACATGGATTTGACCAATTGATGAATTATAATTTAAAATTTGATGTTCCAGCCAAATATTTAGGCAAAGATATCAATGCTTTAATTGCAAAATTAACTCCGGAAAACGCGGCAAAATTTGAAACAATACCAATAAATGCAATACTTGGAGGTTCATTTACAACACCCAAAATAAATACTGATATTAAAGCCGCAACAACAACTTTGGTAAATAACCTGGTAAAACAACAAAAAGAACAATTGATAGGAAAAGGCACAACTGCACTTGGAAATTTGATTGATAAAAATAAAAAACCAGGCGATACAACAAAAACTAAAATTCCTGTAACCAAAGAAGAAGTAAAAGAAAAAGCTAAGGAAGAAGTAAAAACCAAAGCCAAAGATTTGCTTAATGGTTTGTTCAAGAAAAAAGAAAAACCTAAAGAAACTACTGCACCTTAATATTTAAAAAAACCAAAACCCTTTCCTAACCTGAAAGTATTTTGGTTTTTACATCATAATTAAAGCTTCTTCTGGAGATAGAATCAACAAATCACTTTTTTTGTAATCTTTAGAATTTTTTGTAATTATGGCATCTATCTTTTTAGATTTTGCAGAAAAATATTGTATTGCATCTTCAAAATCTTTAAAATCTGAATCTAACGCTAAAGAAATTATTTTTTTGGTAACCTCTGTAGTTTCAATAAATGATTCCAATTGTTTTAAAATTAAAATTGTTTTATTGTGAGACGAAGTGCTTTTTCTTATATAGTAATAAATTGTTGCAAACGATAAAGCTGAAATATATAATTTCACATTTCCTTTATTTCCTTTTTCAAAGATTAGCTTTCCATAATCTGAAAATGGTTTTCTATCTATTAAAACATCAATAACAATATTGGTGTCTAAAAAAAAATGTTTCATTATTTATATTTTTTATAAATCTCATCTGAAACCACTTTTTTATAATCTAATTCTTCATCAATTGGTTTTATACATCCAACCAAATTCATGACTTTTTCAGAAATATCATCTTCATTAATTTCTTTTTTTTCGAGTAATGATTTTAAATAATTTTCTATTAAACCAGATAAAGTTTTTCCTTTTTTCTTAGCCAAAGTTTTTGCTTCTTTGATAACTATTTCATCAAGAGATAAGGTTAATTTAGTATTCATATACGTATATTTTAAAAAACAAATATACGTAAATTTATAATATGTAATTAAAAATCAAACAAATCTGAAACATTAATTTGAAGTGCATCTACAATTTTCATCATGGTACTAATTTTCATTTCTTGCCTGCCTTTTATATACTTTCTTAAGTTTTCTACATCTAAGCCACAATCATGAGCAACATCTCGTTGTTTCAATTTTTTTTCTAAAATAATTTTACCCATTTTAATTCCAACATTTATAACAATTTGAGGAATTTCCTTTTTTCTTATAGCTTTCATAACGATTACCAAATTATTGAAAATCGATTTTATATAAGTGATTGTTTACAATCGGGTGTTTGTAACCGATTTTTTTATACATTTGATTTAGTTATTTAAATTATTAACCAACAAACCAAATGCTTATGAAACATTTATTAAAAAAGTTTTTATTTTTATTCTATTTTTATTTGGCAACATTTTTGTATTATAGTTGCACACAAGAGAAAGAATACATAACTGGACAAAATCGAATTAATTTTGATTTAAAAGAAAAATCATTGAAAGAAGCACTCGACATGCCAATTTTTAGTACTGCTTACAGTAAATTGACTAAGAAAAAATTTAGTTCAACTACTTCTGAAACTGCGAGAACTGCACTCGAATATCAATTTGGGTTTACTATTGTGCCAGATGAACCAGTTAGGATAATTACAAAACCTGACGGAACCGTACTTTTTACAATTCTTATAGAAAGAGAGGTGAAAGAGGAAAAGAAATTTGAAAACCTCATGATTAAAGTAAAGGATGATGAAACAACGGCTGCAATTTTCAAATATACTATGAATCAAAAAGGAATAAAAACTGAAAGTAATCATTATTTTGTTGATGAAATAACAAATTCAGAATTTACGGATTTAAATATAGATCAAAAGATTTTTATTAATACTGGTGGCGAAATTTGTTTTGAATATTACAATGTTATTTGTGATGACACAAGTGGAGGTGATCCTGCAGGTCATACAGCATATGCTTATTGTATTTCGCATAATACTGCTTATGTAGCTTTATTGACCACATGTATAAATGATGGTGGTGGTAATAATCCTGGAACAAATCCACCAGATGGTTCTATAACTGTAACAACTGGTGGTGTTACTCCTTATGAACCACTTGAAACTCTTGTACTTCCTTGTCATACTGCTAATTGTATAGATAGCACACTAAAACCATGTGATTTAATAAATCAAGTTAACACAAAATTCCCGATGTTAAAAACAAGTTTATTAGCATTGAAAGGTACAACTTCTCAAACTCATGAAAATGGAATGTTTATTGATAATACTGCAACTAGCGCAACTATAAATCCTATACAAAACATACCAGCAGGTGTAGGCGGAATGATAAATCTTAATGATTCACCTCCACATCCTTATGTAGTGATTGCTCACACTCATGATGCTCTCGGTAATGGTCAAGGAACATATTCAGTATTTTCGATGGATGATTTAGCTAAACTTGCTAAATTGGCAAATAATAATCAAATAGATAGTGAAACATTATTTTATTTAGCCACAGCAGATGGTACGCAATATGTATTAACATTTAATGATATTGATAAACTAAAAGATTTTTTTGGAAATACTTCAAATACAACTGTAGGTGTAGGATTTAATAGTGCAAAATTTAAAAAAATAAGCGAAATTACAGATAAATATTATTACCCAGTTAAAGGTAAAATTCAAGCTAATTTAACAAGTACAAGTAATGAAAATGATTTAATAGCTTTTTTAGAATTGCTAAAAGAGGCAGATTTAGGAATTAAAATGTATGAGATTACACCAGATTTCATTACCTATAAAAAAGTTTCTTTACAAAAAACAGGTAGTGTAATTAGTGTTAAGCGTGAAAATTGTAACTAAATTAAATAAAAAATTATGAAATATATAAAATTAACAATTTGCTTAATATTAAGTTTAAATATTAATGCTCAAGAAATTGTAAACTTAAACCTTTGGAATCAATTACCAGATGATACAGGTAAATACTATGCCGATTTAGACAACAATTTTGATTATTTTATTGGTACTTGGGAGTATCAAAATGGGAATCAAACTTTTCAAATTATCTTATCGAAAGTCACTCAAGAACCTTATTATGATGAAGTTTCTCCAAAATTTTATGCAGATGGAATTGAAGGACATTTTAAAATGATATTAAATAAAGATTTGCCCAATGAAAGCATATTGTATCGCTCAGACAAAAAAATTGGTAATACAAATGATGATTGGCCAAATGTTATACGAGGAAAGGCATTTGATAGTACATCCTTGTATGGTGAGATACATGATAACTCAGGTGTATTTGACAATGAATATCCAATGGGAGTTAGAGGGAATATGATCATGACAATAAGTGCTGGAAGTTCACCGCCAACTGCTTCATGGGTTATAACCTTGCCGCAAGGTATGTATGGTTTTACTCAACCTAAAACTTTTATTATACCAACAAATATAATTCTCACTAAAGTAAATTAATTTCAAAAAGCTGTCCATAAAAAGACAGCTTTTTTATTAAATTTGATTGATGAAAAAAATAAATATTTTTATATTGCTTATACTTGTTGTGACTTGTAAAGCACAAACAATTGTTAATATCAATACTTATAATAATGGAAATAATTATGGTAAATACTTTAAAGATATTGATAATAATTTTCAAAGTTTTATTGGTACTTGGGAAAGTATTAATGGTAATATTACTTTTAGAGTTGTTCTATCTAAAGACGAACAAATGCCTATGGGAAGTCCAGTAAAATATTATATGGATAGAATTGGTGGTAGTTTTCAAATAATCGAAAATGCAAATATGCCAAACGAGATAATAATCCATGACTCAATAAAATATTATTCAATAAGTAATACAACAACTAATAGTGTAATATATGCAGCGAGCTATGGTTCAAATACTCTTGGAGGTCATATGGAAAATAATTGTGCAAATAATGGCGATGATTTTATTACGGGTTTTTTAAAAATGAATATAATAAATCCAACAAGTTTACCATTACAAGTACAATGGAATATCAAAACTAGACCACTCCAAGCACAGGAAACTTTTAATATTCCAATAAATGTAATTTTAACAAAAGTTGATTAATCACAAATTAAATTAATTTCCAAAAGCTGTTCGTTATTGAACAGCTTTTTTATTAAATTTGATGGATGAAAAATTTATTTATACTATTATTTATTACCAATACCCTAGTTTATTCTCAAACAGAAGTAATTGAAGGTTTACATTCAGGTTATATGTTAGAAGACTTACCAGTTGGAAGTTATATAAAAGATATTGATGGCGAACTAGATAAGTTTAACGGGATATGGCGTTGGACAAATGGAAATCAAGTATTAACTTTTGTTTTAGAGAAAAAAACTCAAGTGCTTGAC
>NZ_JAYVFH010000142.1:0-7123 GCF_043773265.1 Flavobacterium sp.
TTCTAAAAATTAGTTGTATCATTACAAAGTAAAAATAGCTTGAGTGGTGATATCTTTAATTAATTTTTTCTAAAAATTAGTTATATCATTACAAAGTAAAAATAGCTTGAGTGGTGATATCTTTAATTAATTTTTTCTAAAAATTAGTTGTATCATTACAAAGTAAAAATAGCTTGAGTGGTGATATCTTTAATTAATTTTTTCTAAAAATTAGTTGTATCATTGCAAAAGCAAATGCTCGAGTGGTGGAATTGGTAGACACGCTGGACTTAAAATCCAGTGAACATTAGTTCGTGCGGGTTCAAGTCCCGCCTTGAGTACAAAAGCTTCAAACAATGTGTTTGAAGCTTTTTTGTTTTAATAATAATTCAACACCAATTTTTTTATCTAATTTATTCAATGGGAACTTTTGTAATTACACAAAGACAAAACGGATATTACAAATATGAATTTACTTCTAGAAAAGGAAAAACCATTTTTATTAGTAATGATTTTGAATTGCGCTTTGAATGTGAAGGTGATATAGATGTTTTGAAAAATAAAATTGTTGATGTTTTTTTTATGAAATTCAAATCTAAAAACGGAAAGTTATTTTTTAAAATTATACTCAACGAAAAAGAAATTGCTGTAAGTAGAAAATATTCAACACAATTTTTATTGCAAAAAGGAATTGACGAAATAACTAGATCGATTTCTAAATCAGAAATCCTTGATTTTACTAATCAAGAATTTGTTTTTCCTACTGCGGAAGATGTTTTTGGAAATAGTTAAATTTATTTCCAAAAAAAAAGCTCTGCAATTGCAGAGCTTAAAATTAAAACTAGGTTTTAATTATTTTTTTGCTTCTTCTTTAACAGCTTCAACTGCACCTTCGATTTTCTCAGTTGCGATTGCAGCAGCAGAATCAACTACAGCAGTAGCAGAATCAGCAACTTCTTCAACAACAGCAGCAGCAGAATCAACAGCTACAGCAGCAGAATCTGCAGTCGCTTCAGCGTTTTCTGATGCATTTTTACAAGATACTACAGTTAATGCAGCAACGATAGCTAAACTTAAAAATACTTTTTTCATCTTAATTTAATATAAAAGGTTAATTATTAATTCGGAGCAAAGATATAAATTTTTTTAATTGGAAAAACTTTTATTTAACTTTTTTTAAAATTTCTCTCTCTGTATTCCGAATATTTACTTTACAAATTTCATGCCAAAAAATAAATTTTATAAAAAATTATTTTTTCTTAGCTGGTTGTATGATTTTCAATTCGTTAATGATGTTTTTTGCTCCTGCAAACTTATCAATAATGAATAAAACATAACGAGCATCAACCATAATGTTTCTACAAATGTCTGGTGAGTAATAAATATCACTCATTGTTCCTTCCCAAACTCTATCAAAATTTAGACCAATTAAGTTTCCGTTTGCATCTAAAGCCGGACTTCCTGAGTTTCCTCCTGTTGTATGATTTGTAGCTATAAAACAAACTGGCATTTTACCTTTTACAGCATATTTTCCATAATCTTTAGTGTTGTATAAATCTATTAATTTTTGTGGAACATCAAATTCATAATCGCCAGGTATATATTTTTCTATAATTCCATCTAAATAAGTAAATGGTTCATAGATTATGGCATCATTTGGTTTATATCCTTTAATTTTTCCATAGGTTACTCGCAAAGTGCTATTTGCATCTGGAAAAATTCTAGCCGATCTTGGACTTAATTCTAAGATTGCTTTCATATATGTTCTTTGTAAACCAATGTTTTTTAGGTTTAACTCATCATATTTTGGAGCAACATTTTTAGAATAAGCATCAGCCATAGCTTTGATTATTTGATATCCTTTGTCTTTATTGATGTTTTCTATAACAGTTTTAGAATCTCCATTTAATAATTCTTTAAATCCATTTAATGTGGTTAATTTTGAGGTTTCAAAAACTTCTTTGGTTACTAATTTAGCATCAATTGAGTTTAAGTTTGAAGGTAAAAATTGTTTTGGAGATTTTGTTGCATATAAATTTATCAATTGTTCAAATACATTTCGGTCTACATCTGCATTATAATTTTTATAAAAATCTTCAATTCCGTTTGTCAAATTGTTTTTTCTATCGGTAAATGCTTGTTCGCCTTTGGATGTTAATAGTTGTTCTAGTTGATATAATCTATAACCATTAGATAAAATTTCTGTATTTCTCAAAGCTACTTCTGTAAAATAATCTCTTGCTAAAGCATATTCTTTTATTTCAGAATAATTTTTTTCAAAATCTGAAATTAAATTACCATATTCAGCTTGTTTTCCAGCTTTGATTACTTTTTCTTGAAAGTTTTTTTCAAATTTTTGTTTTATTGCAATTGCATTCGATTTTTTTAAACCTTTAGTTTCTCCAATCCATTTTTTCCAATAATTGGCAACACCAGCATATTTTGAAGCATATTGAATTTTTATGGTTGGATCTTTTCTCATAAAACCATCTTGCACTTTTAGAGCAGCATCACGAATTTCAATTTTAGCTGGATTTAAATTATTTACAATTTGATCAACTGCAAACGAAGGTAAATATTCTTGTGTTCTTCCTGGGTAACCCAAAACCATTGTAAAATCGTTTTCTTTTAGACCTGCAATTGAAATTGGAAAAAAATGTTTTGGTTTGTATGGAACATTTTCAGATGAATAAGCCGCAGGTCGATTGTTTTTATCTGCATAAATTCTAAATAAAGAAAAATCGCCTGTATGTCTAGGCCAAACCCAATTGTCAGTATCAGAACCAAATTTTCCTATAGAACTTGGTGGTGCTCCAACAAATCGAATGTCTTTAAAGGTTTCTGTTACAAATAAAAGATATTGATTGCCATCATAAAAAGTTCTAATTTTATTTTCTTGCCAAGATTCTTTTGGAGACGAATTGCTAAGAGTAGAAATGTTTTCTTGAATTTTCTTTTGTTTATCTGCTTCTGATGTAAGTATCGCAACGCCTTCTAAAATTTTTGTTGTAACATCTTCAATTTTCACAACAAACATTACATCCATGTCTTTGTTTGGCAATTCATCTTCCATTTTATAGGCCCAAAATCCATCTTTTAAATAATCATGTTCTAGTGTTGAATGTGTTTGAATAGCATCAAAACCACAATGATGATTGGTAAGAATAAGTCCTTTGTCTGAAATTACTTCGGCAGTACAACCACCATCAAATTGAGGAACAGCATCTTTCATGCTAGATTTATTTACAGAATAAATTTCTTCGGCAGAAATTTTCATTCCTAAATTTTTCATTTCTGTTTCATTCATTCCTTTTAGTAAAGAAGGAATCCACATTCCGCCTTGTTGAGCTTGGGTTTGTATTACAAATAAAAGCAGTAATAATTTGATGAATTTCATATAGTATTTATTATAGTTTGTAAAGTTAGTAATAGTTTATAGTTATTGTTTTTTTTATTGAGTCTCAATATGATTCACGATAATATTTGTTGCGCCTTTATTCATTTGTACAAATGTTTCACAAATGTGTCCTTTTTCATGACGAATAACTGTATTAGAAATTAAATGATCTAATATTTCATCCAATTCTATTTGACTATAAATAGTATTACAACCATCAAGAAAAACCAGTGAAGCTGCTTCGGGAAAATTTGTATAATTTGGTCCAATAATAATTGGAACACCAAATGTTGCTGGTTCTAGAATATTGTGAATTCCAGGAGTTCCATAACCGCCACCAACATAAGCAATATCGGCATAACTATAAATTTTAGTAAGAATTCCAATTGTATCTATGATGAAAACTTGAAATTGAGATAAATCTTTGTTTTCTTTTTCTGAATATAAAACAGTTGGTTTTTTTATTCTTTTTTTCAAACATGCAATTTGACCTGATTTAATATTATGAGGCGCAATGATGAATTTTACGTTTTGTTTATTGTTGTTTATATATTTTACTAATAATTCTTCATCTCTTGCCCAAGAACTTCCTACAACAATTGTCGTTTGATTATTTTTAAAACTTTCGATAAAATCTAATGAATTGTCACGTTCTAAAATAGATGCTACTCTGTCAAAACGTGTATCACCAGAAACTTTTACATTATTGAAACCAATACTTTGAAGCAATTTTTTTGAACTTTCATTTTGCACAAAAAAGTAATCAAATGTTTTAATTGCTTTTCTAAAAAAGCCGCCATACCATTGAAAAAAAACTTTCTCTTCACTAAAAACCCCAGAAATTAAATAAGTTTTAGTTCCGAAAATTTGGGATTGCTTTTTGAGTTCAAATAAATAATTTGGCCAATATTCATATTTAATAAAGAAAGCCATTTCTGGATGAACAAGTTGTATAAATTTTTTTGCATTATTTTTTGTGTCTAGTGGTAAATAGACTGTAACATCAGCAAGGTCATTATTTTTTCGTACTTCATAACCAGAAGGTGAGAAAAAAGTAATTACAATTTTATGTTTTGGAAATTTTTCTTTCATTTTTTCAATTACAGGCAATCCTTGCTCATATTCGCCAAGTGAAGCTGCGTGAAACCAAATTGTTTTATCATTGGATTTGATTTTACTTTCTAAGATTGAAAAAACTTCTTTTCTACCATTTACAAATAGTTTTATTTTTCTACTAAAAGGGGTTAATAGCTTTATTATTTGTGAAGCGAAAAAAATGATTAAATTGTATAGAAATTGCATTTTTTTATTTTTTTTATTGGGTAAAATTAAGTTTTTTGTTACAGATTTTAACATATTTTCATGAATTTTAAATTTTCATGAATTTTAAATTTTAAATTTTAACTAAAACAATAGCTGTTTACTACTTAATTATATCAATTTACTTTTATTTTTATAAGAGTTCAAAGACCATAGTTTGAAGTGAGAAAAAATGTTAAAAAGAAAGCAAGAATATGTAAACCAAAATTCACAAACTATTAGCTTCTTATAATGAGAAATATTATACTTTTGCAATTCAAATATTTTTAGAATGAAAAAACTACAAATGGTTGACTTAAAAGGTCAATACGAAAAAATAAAAGTTGAAGTTAATGCGTCAATTCAAGAAGTTTTAGAAACAAATACTTATATAAACGGACCATTGGTTCATCAGTTTCAAAAAAATTTAGAAGATTATTTGGGTGTAAAGCACGTAATTCCTTGTGCCAATGGTACAGATGCTTTGCAAATTGCCATGATGGGATTGAATCTAAAACCTGGTGATGAAGTGATTACTGCCGATTTTACATTTGCCGCAACTGTTGAAGTGATTGCTTTGTTGCAATTAACTCCAGTTTTGGTTGATGTTGATATGATTAATATGAACATTTCATTAGAAGGAATTAGAAAAGCAATTACACCAAAAACAAAAGCAATTGTGCCAGTACATTTATTTGGTAGAGCTGCAAATATGGATGCAATTATGGAAATTGCACATGAACATAATTTGTATGTAATTGAAGATAATGCTCAAGCAATTGGTGCCGATTATACATCAAAAGATGGTTCGAAAACGAAAGTTGGAACTGTTGGACATGTTGGAGCAACTTCATTTTTTCCTTCTAAAAATTTAGGATGTTATGGCGATGGTGGAGCAATTTTTACAAATGATGATGCTTTGGCTCATGCATTGAGAGGAATTGCAAATCACGGAATGTATGAAAGATACCATCATGATGTAGTAGGAGTAAACTCTCGTTTAGATAGTATTCAAGCTGGAGTTTTGAATGTAAAACTACCATTGTTAGATACTTACAATAAAGCACGTCAAAATGCTGCTAGAAAATATTCGGAAGCATTAAATGTAAACCCAAATATTGTAGCTCCAACGATTTGTGAAAGTTGTGATTGCCACGTTTTTCATCAATATGTGATAAGAATTACTAATGGAAAACGAGATGGTTTGTTAGCACATTTACAAAGTAAAGAAATTCCATGTGCAATTTATTATCCAATTCCTTTGCACAGTCAAAAAGCTTATGCAGATTCGAGATATAAAGAAGAAGATTTTCCAGTAACCAATCAATTATGCAAAGAAGTAATTGCGTTGCCAATGCACACCGAATTGGAAGATGAACAAATTAAATTTATAACAGATAGCGTTTTAGAATACATTTAATAATTGTTTATTCGATAATTTGGTTATTTATTAATTCGAATAACCAAATAAACAAAAGAACAAATCAACAAAAAAATGAAAATAATAGTAACAGGAGGATTAGGATTTATAGGTTCGCACACAGTTGTTGAATTACAAAACGAAGGTTTTGAAGTAGTAGCATTAGACAATTTGTCCAATTCTTCAGAAGATGTTTTAGAAGGAATAGAAAGAATTACTGGAAAAAAACCAATTTTTGAAAAAATGGATTTGCGTGACAAAGCATCGGTTCAAAATTTCTTTAAAAAACATAATGATGTTGATGGTGTGATTCATTTTGCTGCAAGTAAAGCTGTTGGCGAAAGTGTTGAAAATCCTTTGTTATATTATGAAAACAATATAAATGCCTTAGTTTATGTTTTGCAAGAATTGAAGGAATTGCCCAAAGCAAATTTCATTTTTAGTTCTTCATGTACAGTTTATGGTCAAGCCGAAATCATGCCGATTACTGAAGACGCATCAATACAACCGGCAGCATCACCTTATGGAAACACAAAACAAATTGGTGAAGAAATTATAACAGATGTTGCAAAAGTGACCAATATCAATTCAATTTTATTACGATATTTTAATCCGATTGGTTCACATCCGAGTGCTGAAATTGGCGAATTACCACTTGGAGTTCCTCAAAATTTAGTTCCTTTTATTACACAAACTGCTATTGGAATGAGAGAAAAACTATCTGTTTATGGAGACGATTATCCAACATCTGATGGTACTGCAGTTCGTGATTATATTCATGTTGTAGATTTAGCAAAGGCACATGTTATTGCAATGCAGCGTTTATTGAACAAACAAAATATTGAAAAAGTTGAAACCTTCAATCTTGGTACAGGAACAGGAAGTTCGGTACTCGAAGTTATTACAGCTTTCGAAAAAGTTTCTGACCAAAAACTAAATTACCAAATTGTTGGAAGACGTGAAGGCGATATAACCTCGGCATATGCAAATACAGATAAAGCCAATAATGTTTTGGGCTGGAAAGCACA
>NZ_JAYVFH010000143.1:0-11067 GCF_043773265.1 Flavobacterium sp.
TTATATATTTTTGAAAGATTATTTACTTGTATCATTGTTTGTTTGTTTTTTGGTTGACTTTGATGTGAAGCTTTTGCAATGCAACAACTCTACCTTTTGTATGCTGCAATGGTTGCATATTTTTCTTTTTTATAGATTTTTTCAATTTGATTGAAAACATAATTCCTAAATGCAAATCCTAAAATTCCTGCTAAAGCAACAAACAACAATCCAATGTTTGGTGAAAAAACATAATATCCTAAAGCATAAACTAACATTGGTAAAAGCATTTTTGGTAGTGCAATTAACATAGTTTTTATATTGAACGCTTGTTTATCGCCAAAAGCTCCTTTTCCTGTAGATAAATCAATTGGAGTTTTTACAAATGCGCCACCAAGCATTACCAAATGTGAGTTTACTCCGATATTAAAAATGGCGCCAACTACAATTAATAAATAAGTATGAACACCAAAAAACAAATAAAAAGATGCTAAAATTGTTGAAATTATTGTTCCTATAACCATCAACCACCACTTAGAACTGATGTATTCTTTGTATTGAATGTTTTGACTCATCATTAATTGATAATAAGCACTATCCCAACTTGGAACAAATTGCCCAAATGTGAAAAGAAATCCACCTGAAACAAAAATTCCTGCAAAAATCTGAAACATCGGACTTTGATAAGCTTCGATAGAATTGGTAAAAAACAACAATCCGTAAAAGATGAATAAGAAACTCATTATCAACGTTGTTTTTGAGCGTTTGTTTCTTCTTAATAATCGGATGTCGTTTTTTAAGAACGTTCCAAGAGTTCCTAATTGATCTAAAAATGCATAGTTTTCGGTTTTGGCTATGTCTTTTTTAATAGCCAAAGCTTCGTCTAAATTTAAATTACTTTTAAAATAATTAAACACAAAATAATAGGCAGCAATAACTAATACTATTGGAATTAAAAACACAAAAAAAGTTTCGAACATTCCTTGAAAAAATGGTTTTGTATAAATGGTAATATCAAATAAATTATAATATTGAGCTAAAGCAAAACCAACTACAATTGACAAAACCACATAAAAAACACTGTTTTTATTATTGATTAATACATTAATAAAATTATTCAAATATATCATGGCCATAATTCCTAAATGCCACAGTATTACATTTAGAACAGAATAACCATTAAGGATCAACACTACAGAAAAAGGAATAAAGAAAAAAGCATGTGTCCAATTAAAAAAAGATAAAGCTGTTTTTCCTAATGTAAAATGAACAATTGTGTTTCTTTTTATAGGTAAGGTTAGTAAAGGTTTGATGTTTAAAACAGGCATTTTTTGAAGAAAAAATCGTACTATTAAATCTAAAACTAAATAATAAATTAGAAATTTGTTGATTGTTGCAAGTGGTTCTAATTTTAATTCTTCTTTTATCAGAAAGAAAACACCAATTCCAGCACCAACAAAAATTATCATAAAATAGACTGCAAAAAAACCCATTAAGATTTTCATAGCAATGTTAGTTCCTAATGCAGCCGAACGAAAGAAGGATTTCCATTCGAGGTTAATAAAATGTTTAAACATTGGCTTGTTGTTTTGGTTTGATAATTAGTTTATAAATGTAGAAATTTGTTACAAGGTTTAAGCACATTCAAAAAAACTTTTATTCAGAAATAATGAATAACATTAGTTTTTAGCCACAGATTCACAGATTTAGTTAATAATAAATCTTCATATTCTATGAGTCTTTGGCTAAAGATTTATTGTAGGTTGTCATTGATAACAATATAAAATAAATCCTAATTTCATACTTTTGTAAAAAAAATATAATGTCAGCTTTCTATAAATTACAAATCAAAGAAGTAAAACGTGAAACTCCAAGTGCAGTTTCTGTAGTTTTCAATGTTCCATCCGAACTACAATCTGCATATCAATTTGTTGCAGGTCAATATATTAATCTTAAATTAACGCTTGACGGACAAGAAATTCGTCGTGCATATTCCATTTGTTCTTCGCCAGAAAGTGGTGAATTAAGAATTGCAATTAAGTCGGTTAAAAACGGACAATTTTCAAAATTTGCTAACGATAACTTAAAAGTTGGTGATATTATAGAAGTTGGTCAACCAGAAGGAAAATTTACATTTGAACCTCAAATTGACCGACAAAAAAACTACGCAGCTTTCGTTGCCGGAAGTGGAATTACACCTGTTATGTCGATTTTAAAATCGGTTTTAAACAATGAAAAAGACAGTACTTTTGTATTGGTTTACGGAAATAGAACTCCAGACGAAACTATTTTTAACCAAGAATTACATGAATTACAACTAAAATATGTAGGAAGATTTTTTGTGCATTATGTTTATAGTCAAACTAAAGTTGAAAACGAACTTTTTGGAAGAATTGATAAATCAACAGTGAATTTTGTACTAAATGATAAGCATAAAGTAAAAGAGTTTTCTAAGTTTTATTTATGTGGTCCTGAGGAAATGATAAATATAGTTTCTACTGTTTTAAAAGAACACAATGTTGCTGATAAAAATATAAAATTTGAATTATTTTCAACTTCTACAACCGAGAATAAAGAGGCAACTTCACACAATGGACATACAAAAATTACCGTTTTAGTTGATGGCGACGAAGCAACATTTGAAATGAGTCAAAAGCAAACTATTCTTGAAGCTGCTTTAAAACAAGGACTTGACGCTCCATATTCTTGTCAAGGTGGAATCTGTAGCAGTTGTTTGGCAAGAATAACTTCTGGTACAGCAGAAATGCGAAAAAACTCTATTTTAACTGATAGCGAAATTGCCGAAGGATTAATTTTAACCTGTCAGGCACATCCAACATCAGCAGAGATTTTTATTGATTATGATGATGTATAGTTAAAAAAAGTTTCAGGTTTAAAGTTTCAAGTTATGAAAAACATTAGACAATTATTTAAAGACAAAGATTTTCTTCTAGACGAACCAGAAGTGGAAGAGCTTATAGATTATTGCGAAAAGTTACAAGATGAAATTGTAGATTTTAAATTTGAAAAAGAAAAAAACAAACAATTAATTATGCTCGACATGATTAAGGAAGTTATAAAAGGTTGCAATGCTATTGAAAAAGAACAACTAGAACACGAACGTTTTGGGTATGAAGTACCCAATTATCAAGAAACTATTTCTAATTTAAAGAGTTATATTTTAGGGATTTGTCGAGATAATCAGATATATTTGTGAATTGGAAAGCATTCTATCGTAAACATTTAAGTTGACTTTTTATCCTATTTGTACACCTATATGTTTACTTTTAATCGTTAAAGTAAACATATAAGTGTACTTTTTGTTTTATTTGTAAATAAATATATTTACTTTTGTTTCGAAATATAAAATGGTTATGAGAACACGCAAAAAATTATTAATCCAACAATTAGATAAAAAACTTAAGCCGTTTCAAGGAACTGAAAAGGTAATAATTCCTGATCAAGGATGGATATCAAATATTCGAATAGCACTAAACATGACTTTAGAGCAATTAGGCAACAAACTTAATATTACAAGACAAGGCGTAAAAAAAATAGAAGAAAGAGAGGCAACAGGTTCTATTACTATAAAATCATTAAAAGAAATAGGGCAAATTTTAGATATGGAATTTGTCTATGGTTTTGTTTCTAAAAAAGGTTCTGTAGAAAATTTAGTCAATTATAAAGCCGAAGAATTAGCCAAAAAGATAGTTTTAAGAACAAGTCATAATATGAAACTTGAAAACCAAGGAAATAGTGATGAACAAATTAGTCGGGCAATTGATGATTTAGCAAATGAGATAAAACGAGAAATGAATAAATCATTATGGGACTAGAATTAGAATATGAAGATGGTCAAACTCCATTAAGTGAAGAAGAAAAAGAAGGATTAATAATAAAATCAATAACTACACATTCAGAATTAAATGAGCATGAGCAATTAAATATTGAACAAGCAATTAGATGGATTTTAGAAAGTAAACTCAATAAAGAGAAAATTCTAACAGAAGATTTTATTAGAACTTTACATAAAAAAATGCTTGGAAATGTTTGGGCTTGGGCAGGTGAATTTAGGAAATCAGAAAAAAATATTGGGGTAAAATGGATTAATATTGGTGTGGATTTGAAAATGCTTTTAGATGACACAAAATACTGGATAGCAAACGAAACATACTCTTCAGATGAAATTGCAATTCAATTTAAACATCGACTAGTCAATATTCATTGTTTTCCAAATGGTAACGGTAGACATTCTAGAATTATGGCTGATATTATTATTGAATCCATTTATAAAAATAATATCTTTACTTGGAATCATTCAAATATGGTAAAAGCAGATGATACACGAAAAAATTATATCAATGCTATCCGAGAAGCAGACAAAGGCAATATAAATTCGTTAATAAAATTTGCTAGAGAATAAAAATGGTTGCTAACATCGATTACTGTTGGTTTACAAAAAAAGTCTAAACAAAAACAAACAATTAATTATTAAGGAAGTTATAAAAAGTTGCAATGCTATTGAAAAAGAACAACTAGAACACGAACGTTTTGGGTATAAAGCACCGAATTATCAAGAAATTATTTCTAATTTAAGAAGTTATATTTTAGGGATTTGTCGAGATAATCAGATATATTTGTGATTAATGTGAAAAATTATTTAACTTTCAACTGCGACTGAACACTGAAAACCACTTTATCCACAGAAATACTCCGCATAGCATCATCATAACCAGCAACTTTTTTGTTTCCATAAACCGAAGTTGGCAATAATGGAAACTGATTTCTATCAGCAACCAAACAATTTTCTATAGATTGATTGAACGGAGAAAATCCAGAAAAAGGATGTGTTGCGCCAAAAAGTGTAATTACTTTTATTCCCAACATTGCAGCAATATGAGCATTTCCAGAATCCATAGAAAGCATAACATCTAGATTGGAAATAAGTTGCAATTCTTGCTCAAGACTTAACTTTCCTGCAATAGTAATTACATTATTTTTATTCTTAGAAAACGAATTTAAAATTTCAATTTCTTTAGTTCCACCGCCAAACAGAAAGATTATATTATTTAAATTTAATGCCAAATCATCAATCACTTTTTTCATTAAATCCTGTGGATAAACTTTGCTTTCATATTGTGCAAATGGTGCAATTCCTATCCAACTTGTTCCGATAGAGTTCGGAATCTTTTCTTTTTCGCTAGAAATCTTTAAAATTGCTTCTGATAAAATTGCTTTTTTTGGAAAATTTGGATTATTTAAATCGATAGAAAAACCAAGTTTATTAAAAGTTTCAACATGTCTTTCAAACATTGATTTCAGTGGTTTGAAAACTTTATTTTCGGCACGAGTTAGTTGTTTCTTTTCTTTTCGTCCTTTATCAGTAAAAGCTGTTTTTTTTCCGCTCAAGGCAAATAATGTTCTGATTACTTTAGAACGTAAAACATTGTGCAAATCGGCAATGGCATCAATATTTAGTAGCTTCAAATCGGCATACAATCGCAACAAACCTAGAAAACCTTTGTGCCGATTTTTTACATCAACTGCAAAGAAATTTACGTTGTCAATTCCGTCAAAAAAAGGTTTGAAAAAAGGTCTTGAAACTATGGTGATTTTTACATCATCATGCTGCTCAACAAAAGCTCTAATAACAGGAATTGTCATAGCAACATCGCCCATTGCAGAGAGTCGGATTATGGCTATATGTTGGATTTTTTGTGACAAATTTACTATTAGTATGCTATTCTTTGGCCATTCTTTGGCCATTTCATTTTAAAAAAAATGCTGAAAATCAAGACTTAACAACGGACTTATTAACAAAACACTTTAGTTTTTAACAAATTACTGGTCTTTTTTTGGTCCTTTATTGGTCTTTTCTTTTTTATTATCTAAATCATTCAATGTTTTTATAATAGCTTCACCTATTACTTCCATTCTATTTAAATAGTCAACAGCAACTTCATAAGTTGAATTTGATCCTTCTCCTTTTTGTTCAAGAATTTTATTTATAACAAATTTTTCAATTCTTGTTCTAACTTGCTTTCTAGATAATTTATCTTCAAAAAGTCCAACAAAATCTTTCATTTTTGCTTTTCCTTCTTTAGATAAAAATTGCATTACTTTTGATAAAACTTCGCCTTCATCTAATTCTTGAAGATTGTAATACTTTGCTTTTTCATCTGTAAAATCATAATAATCTTTAGAAAGGATATAATAAATAGCATTTGTTTTACCTCTTTTTTCAATTAATTTCTTTTGCAAAAGTTTAGCAACTATTTCAGTATCTAAATTATTCTTACTAACTCCTTTTTTTATCATATTTAAGGTAATCACTTCTAAAACTGATAACTTTTCTGATTCAGGCAATTCATCTTGAACAGCAACAATAAATAATGCAAAAGCTCGATCTTCTAGCACGGCTGACAATTTTAAACTTACTTGAAAATTATCAGATTTTGAATAATCTGGTTCGGCTTTTCCTTCAATTAATGTGTTGTAAAATATCTTATCAACTCCTTGTCCTGAACGTTCCACAATTCCTGTTTTTTGTAAAACATCGGCTAACAATCTATTTCTTGGTGTACTTGGTGTTTTTAACAAATTTTCTAAATTAACTCCAATTGGAAATCCTCCAGCATTAATTATATCTAATCGTTGAGGAAACTGTTTTATTACTATTTCAGAAGTTTTTCTATAATCTCTGTGAGTAATAGCGTTATTTATAGACTCTCTAATTACTTCTTCGTTAAAAAAAGGAATGTTGAAAATATAAGCGCCATCTTGAATTGGGAAACTTCCATTTCTTAAATTAATAGTGTTCCAAAGTTCATCGATTAAAATAAAGAAAGGTTGAGAAAAAGGAATTCGATTATCAAAAGGTATCTGATTTTCAGAATTTCTATATTCTAACATCACTGCCGCTTGCGGTAGCTTTTCGTTTAAAATTTCTTTCTTGGCAAGAAGAATTAGTGCTGCATTTGTTAACTTTCCGTTCTTTAAAAGTTCTAAATCAGATAATAGCTGTTCGTTAGAGAGTGTTTTAAAATTAGGATTGTTTTGCTTTAAAGAGTATTTTTCTTTTAGTACTGCAATTGCTTTTTCGTCTAAATCTGAAATTTGTAAATCTTCACAAAATTGTTGGGAAAAATCAGGTTCTTGCTCATTTATAATTTTCAAATAAACCTCATCAGACATTGGTTTTAATTCTTCTCCAACTCTCATTAAAGCTACATCTTCAAACTTAAAAACTTTTCCAGCAGGACGTGAAGGAACTTCGATTACTAAAACTCTTTTCTCGTTTTCAAACAATTCGTAAATATTTGGTCTAATCTCAGTATCTCTGTAAATTTTGGCTTCAAGTTCGCCTTCTGCTCCAATACTTTGATTTGTTCCAATAACTTGATGTGGAAGTTTATCGCCCATACCAAAAACCAATAATCCGCCACCTTCATTACAAAGTGCTGTTACATAACCTAAAATACATTTTCTGTTTTCAGGATGTTTTTTCCCTACGCCACTGTATGAATAATTGCCTTGCTGCGAACTTTTAAATTCAACTTTGTCTTCTGACTCTTTGAATTTTTTTAATTTTTCAATTGTTATCATAGACAAATTGTACTTAATAAATTTATTAATATTTACTTCTTATTCTGATACAAAACCGGATTCAAATCGTCGTCATTGTACATTTTCATTTGTTTGTACACTTTCATAAATTTATCACCACTTTCAATATCAAATAACAAATCGTCGATTGCTGTAGATAAATCGGTTCTTTGCTCCAAAAGTACGTTCAATTTTTCTTGACATTTATCTCTATGTTCTTGCGAAGCTTCAACACGAGTTGCTTCTTCATTCATGTGATAAATTTTTAATGCCAAAATCGACAATCTATCCAATGTCCAAGCTGGAGATTCAGAGTTGATTTTTGCTGAAGATTTAACATCTACAGAAGCAAATTTTTGCAAGAAATAACTATCAATGTATTCAACCATATCAGTACGTTCTTGATTGGAAGCATCAATTTTTCTTTTCAAAGTCAATGCGGCAACTGGATCAATATTTGGATCACGAATAATATCTTCATAATGCCATTGAACTGTGTCAATCCAATTTTTAAAATACAATAAATGTTCTATTTTTTCCTTTGGATACGGATTGTTAATTGGCTGGTTTACATTGTCGTAAACATGATAATCCTTGATACTTTGTTCAAATATAGAATAAGCAAATTTTGAAAACATAATGTTATATTTTTTTTACAAAGATAGTTTTTATACTTTTAAACTTGAAACTTGAAACCTTAAACTTGAAACAAAATTATGCAAATTCATTATATATCTGAAAATAACAGTATTCTAAATCATTTTTTAGCTCAAATTCGCGATGTTAATATTCAAAAAGACAGCATGCGTTTTAGAAAAAACATTGAACGCATTGGCGAAATTATGGCGTATGAATTGAGTAAAACTTTAGAATACAAATCTATTGATGTGCAAACTCCTTTGGGAATAAAACACACTACAACAATTGCCGATAATGTAGTTTTGTGTTCAATCCTTCGTGCTGGATTGGCTTTGCATACAGGATTTATGAATATTTTTGACAATGCCGAAAACGGATTTGTTTCAGCATATCGTCATCATCCAAACAATGATAATGAATTTGAAATCTTAGTTGAGTATCAAGCTGCGCCATCATTTGAAAATAAAAATTTAATTCTAATAGATCCAATGTTGGCAACTGGTCAATCAATTGTAGCGGTTTTAAACAAACTTCATTTAGAACAAAAACCAAAAGAAATTCATATTGCAGTTGTAATTGCTGCGCCAGAAGGAATTGCTTTTTTAGAAGAAAACCTTCCAAACAATTGTCATCTTTGGGTTGCTGCACTTGACGAAAAATTAAATGAGAAAAACTACATTATTCCTGGACTTGGCGATGCAGGAGATTTGGCCTACGGAAGTAAATTATAATTGAGAAAAGAAACAAAAAAAAGCTAAAATAATTGATGCGACGAGAACAATTTCCTGTTGTATTTTATTTTGAGAATACTCTATAAAATTTGTCGCCATTACTGATAATGGTAAATAAGTAAAAATCAAAACATCGTTGTTTTTATTTGGTGTGATAATAAATATTGTCAATCCGATAAAAAAAGCAAAGATTATTTTTTTGTAAGATGCTTGTAAATTTAGCGGTTTATTGGTTAAGGTGAATATTGCCGAAGAACTAAAAAAGACAATAAATACTGCAAATATTGATAATGCAATGTTTTGAAAATCATTTTGAAAATAATCCAATTCCAGATTTATGCCAGATTTATTCAAATAGAATCCAATCATCGTTTTATCAAACACAAGAGAGTAAAGAATAAAAATAATTGAAACGATAAAAAAAGCAACAAAAGGAATTAACCAATTTCTATAATCTCGTGAAACATGAAAAATTATAGAAACATAGACCAATAAAATAAAAAGAATAGCCCAAAAGTGAAATAGTGTAGCTAGAAAAATCCATAATGATGCATCAAATATTTTTTCTTTTGGAGATTTCAAGGTTTGAAGAGAAACCAATCTTCGCATTGCCAAAAGAATGAAAAAATTAGAAAGAATTAAGGTGTAATTATTTAAAATTGAAGGGAAAAATAACAATAAAATAAAATAAAAAAGTAATGTAAATATACTATCCTTGGTCAAAGCATTTTTTTTAACAATAAAGTTTGATAAAAAAAGAGAGCCCAAAATAATTACTAATGAAACACCTTTTTGAAGAATTTCAAAGATAGAATTTGCTTGATTTGTAACTTGAAATTGATACAAAAAAAAGAAGGATAACACTAAAATTATTATTAAAGTGTAATTTAATGGCGTAGATTTTTTAAAAACGCTTGTTATCATGAGTATATTTTATACTTTTGTGGTTGTAAATATAATATCTATTTAAAGATGAAATGAGCTATACAAAAGTTTTTTCAATAAAATAAACTCAATAGCGAATTACATCGAATACAAATAATTAATAAAACTTAACGAGATGAAAGCATTTTTTGAAGCAATACAATCACTTTTTGTTGATTTTCTTTTTAAACCACACGATTGGTTGCGTGCATTAGAGTTAGATAATTGGTGGTTGGCAAATATTGTAAGTTGGGCATTAATTCTTATTGGTGCAAAATATACTATATATTGGTGTAAAGAATTAAAAAAACATCAAGACAACAATGAAGAAAACCAAGATACAACGGCACATTCGTTCTTAAAATAAATCGAAACCGATATCTCTTCTAAAATACATCTTATCAAAATTTAGTTTATCTATATTTTGGTAAGATTTTTTTATGGCTTCTTGAAAGCTTTCGCCAAATGATGTAACGGCAATAACACGACCACCATTTGTAACCACTTTTCCATCTTTTAATATAGTTCCGGCATGAAAAGCTATAGAATCTTCTATGTTTTCTAATCCAGTAATTTCAAATCCTTTTCCGTAATCTTCAGGATATCCGCCAGAAACCACCATAATTGTTGCAGCACTTCTTTCGTCAATATCAATTGAAACTTCATCTAGTGTTTGACTTCCAACCGCTTGAAAAAGTTCCACCAAATCACTTTTCAATCTCGGAATTACAACTTCTGTTTCTGGATCGCCCATTCTTACATTGTATTCAATAACAATTGGTTCACCTTTTACAACTATTAATCCGATGAAAACAAATCCTTTATATTCAATTCCGTCGCTTTGCAATCCAGCAATTGTTAGTTTTACAATTCGATTTTCAATTTTTTCTAATAAAATAGCATCCGCAAATGGAACCGGAGAAACTGCTCCCATTCCACCAGTATTTAAACCAGTATCGCCTTCGCCAATTCGTTTATAATCTTTTGCCGTTGGAAGAATTTTATAATTTTTTCCGTCTGTTAATACAAAACAACTTAATTCAATTCCGTCAAGAAATTCTTCAATAACCACTTTTGCGCTTGCGGTTCCAAATTTTTCATGAACCAACATATTTCTTAATTCAGCTTTTGCTTCTGCCAAATCTTTAATTATTAAAACGCCTTTTCCAGCAGCCAAACCATCAGCTTT
>NZ_JAYVFH010000144.1:0-23589 GCF_043773265.1 Flavobacterium sp.
CGCAGTCGAGGGAAATTTTGAATGGCAAAAATAAAAATTAAAAATGACATTAAAACATATTACTACTAAATAATCACTTGCGTTTTCTTACTTTTCATATTCAACAAAAGTTAAATATTTTAGATTGAGATTTTCAAATGTAACGAAATCGATATAATACTCATAAAATTTAAAAAAATAGTATGCGCGCATATAAATATTAGAAATATATTTTATACTTTTACACTCAGAAAAATCTTTTAATTTATATATAATGAAAATATTAGTTTGCATCAGCCATGTTCCTGATACTACTTCCAAAATCAACTTCGTAAATGGCGATTCAGAGTTTGACACCAATGGAGTTCAATATGTTATCAATCCAAATGATGAATTTGGTTTAACAAGAGCAATATGGTTTCAAGAACAGCAAGCAGCAAATGTTACTGTAGTAAATGTTGGAACTTCAGATACAGAACCAACACTTAGAAAAGCATTAGCTATTGGAGCAAATGAAGCAATTCGTGTAAACGCAGCAGCAACCGATGGTTTTTATGTTGCAAAACAATTAGCAGAAGTTGCAAAGTCAGGAAATTATGATTTGATAATTTGCGGAAGAGAATCATTAGATTATAATGGTGGAATGGTTCCAGGAATGTTAGCAGGATTGTTAGGTTTCAACTTTGTAAATTCTTGTACAGAACTTACAATTGATGGAACTACAGCTAAAGCATCAAGAGAAATCGATGGAGGAAAAGAACTTATTGTAACATCATTACCATTAATTGTTGGAGGTCAAAAAGGTTTGGTTGAAGAAAAAGATTTACGAATTCCAAACATGAGAGGAATTATGACAGCAAGAACTAAAGTATTAACCGTTCTTGAACCAGTTACGGCTTCTGTTGAAACTAAAGCGGTAAAATTTGAAAAACCAGCTCCAAAATCGGCAGTAAAATTATTTTCTGCAGATGATTTAGACGGATTAATAAACGCATTACACAACGAAGCAAAAGTAATCTAGTAATCAGTGTTCAGTCGCGGTTTTCAGTTGTAAAACTTTAAACCTAAAACTTTAAACTTTAAACAAAAAAATTATGTCATTATTAATATACGCAGAATCAGCCGATGGAAAATTCAAGAAAGTAGCTTTCGAATTAGCATCTTATGCAAAAAAAGTTGCAGAATCTCTTGGCACAACAGTAACAGCAGTAACTGTAAATGCTACAGATGTTTCAGAATTATCTAAATATGGTGTAGACAAAGTATTGAAAGTATCTAACGATAAATTAGCCAATTTCACAGCCAAAGCTTTCGCCGATGTTATAAAACAAGCAGCACAAAAAGAAAATGCTAAAGTAATTGTACTTTCTTCAACAACAGATAGTTTGTATCTTGCTCCACTTGTAGCGGTTGGATTAGAAGCAGGATTTGCATCAAATATTGTTGGTTTGCCAATTTCAACTGCACCATTTCAAGTAAAAAGAACTGCTTTCTCAAACAAAGCATTCAATATTACAGAAATTTTAACTGATGTAAAAGTGTTATCAATCAGTAAAAACTCATTCGGATTAGTTGAAAATTCATCATCATTATCTCAGGAAGATTTTTCTCCAACATTAAACGATGGTGATTTTTCAGTAAAAGTAACCTCAGTAGAAAAAGCATCTGGTAAAGTAACTATTGCCGATGCCGATGTTGTAGTTTCTGGTGGTCGTGGATTAAAAGGACCAGAAAACTGGGGATTAATAGAAGATTTAGCTTCGGTGCTTGGTGCAGCAACCGCTTGTTCTAAACCAGTTTCCGATTTAGGTTGGCGTCCTCACAGTGAGCATGTTGGACAAACAGGAAAACCAGTTGCAACCAATTTATACATTGCAGTAGGGATTTCTGGAGCCATTCAACACATTGCTGGAGTAAATTCGTCAAAAGTAAAAGTGGTAATAAATTCAGATGCGGAAGCACCATTTTTTAAAGTTGCCGATTATGGAATAGTTGGAGATGCATTTGATATTTTACCAAGATTAACAGCAAAATTAAAGGAATTTAAAGCACACCAAAATTAATATTCAGGAATTTTATATTCAATAAATAAATAAAAGCTATCTAAAATTAATTTTTAGGTAGCTTATTTTTTTTAGAAGCAAATCTTTTTTGTTACTTTGCGATAGCAATTCCTGCTATCCGCTTTATTTTTACAACTGTCAGGTTTATAAAAACCTGACAGTTGTAAAAGATACCGCTACTATCAGGGCTAAACGGCAAATAGTATTGAATAGAAATCAGTTTTTTCAATACACTTTCACAAAAACAAAAAACTTAGTGACTTTGCGCCTTCATGGCAAAACAATATAATATGAGTTTAGTAAAACTAACAATAAAAGGAATATCTTACAGTCAAACACAAAACGGTGCTTATGCATTAATTTTGAACGAAGTTGATGGCGAACGAAAATTACCAATAGTCATTGGAGCATTCGAAGCACAATCTATTGCAATCGCGTTAGAAAAAGAAATAAAACCACCAAGACCATTAACCCATGATTTGTTTAAAAGTTTCGCTGATAGGTTTGACATTGTTGTAAAACAAGTAATAATCCACAAATTGGTTGATGGCGTTTTCTACTCAAGTATAATTTGCGAAAGAGATAAAATAGAAGAAATTATTGATGCACGAACATCTGATGCCATTGCATTAGCACTTCGATTTGCAGCACCAATTTTTACTTATAAAAATATTTTAGATAAAGCAGGAATTTATTTAAACGCCAATCCAAACGAAATAGAAAATCAAAATACTGATGACCAAGGCGTGCTTTCAGCTCCAGAAACTTTTGGATTAGAAAACGATGACACCAATTCTAAAAACGATTATAAAAAATTTAGTTTATCAGAGTTGCACGACTTTCTAGAAATGGCAGTACAAGAAGAAGATTACGAAAAAGCAGCACGAATTCGTGATGAAATTTCTAAAAGAGAATCTTAAATTAGTGCTCAATGTTCAGTTATTAGTGTTCAGTAAAAATATTTTACAATTAAAATTTCATTCAATTTGAAAAATTGAGCTCAGTCTAAAATCTCATAGAAGATAATTAAAATAAAAAATAATTTTTCAAATTAATTCAGATTTGTCACCCTGAGCGCAGTCGAAGGGCATTTATAAAAATAAAATAATAATAAAATACGAATACAATTTATAAGATTGCATCGTTCCTCGCAAAGAAATGAAACAATACCACGATTTAGTAAAACACGTTTTAGAAAACGGAACTCAAAAAGGTGATAGAACAGGCACAGGAACTAAAAGTGTTTTTGGCTACCAAATGCGATTTGATTTATCCGAAGGTTTTCCGATGGTAACAACTAAAAAGTTACATCTAAAATCTATAATTTATGAATTGCTTTGGTTTTTAAAAGGCGATACAAATATTGGATATTTAAAAGAAAACGGAGTTCGAATTTGGGATGAATGGGCAAATGAAAATGGCGATTTAGGTCCGGTTTATGGTCATCAATGGCGCAATTGGAACAGTGAAGAAATAGACCAAATTACAGAATTAATTGAAACATTAAAAACCAATCCCAACAGCAGACGAATGTTAGTTTCTGCATGGAATCCATCGGTTTTACCAGATACAACTAAATCATTTGCAGAAAACATAGAAAACGGAAAAGTTGCTTTGCCACCATGTCACGCTTTCTTTCAGTTTTATGTTTCAGAAGGAAAATTATCTTGTCAATTGTATCAACGTAGTGCAGATATTTTTCTTGGAGTACCATTTAATATTGCTTCTTATGCTTTGTTTACAATGATGATTGCACAGGTTTGTAATTTACAAGTTGGCGAATTCATTCACACATTTGGTGATGCACACATTTACAACAATCATTTTGAACAATTAGAATTGCAATTATCTAGAGATGTAAAACAATTACCAAAAATGATTTTAAATCCAGCAGTAAAAAATATTTTCAAATTTACTTTTGATGATTTTACTTTAGAAGGTTATGATCCACATCCGTTAATTAAAGGTGTTGTTGCAGTATAAAAATACTTTTATGAAAAAAATTATTTTATTCTTTCTGCTTTTTTCAAAAGTGGTTTTTGCACAAGAATCAAACGATAAAATCATTTATTTAGATTCATTGTATAAAGAAGTTAGTATTGAATACAAGTATTACACCAAAATTATAAAAGATTATTATATAGAAAAATCAGAATATAAATTCTTGATGCTATACAAAAATGACAAGATTAAAGAAGAGAAAACTTTATCTGGAAAAGATGGAGGTTTCATAATTGGAGAAGAGCTTAGTTATTATGAAAATGGAAACAAAAAATCTTCTACTCTTTATGAAAACAAAATGCAACATGGTAAAACAATTGAATGGTATGAAAATAAAAAAATAAAAGAAGAAGGCGAATTTAATAGTGCTAATTTATCAACAGGCAAGCACTTTAAAATGATAAACTATTGGAATGAAAAAGGAGAAAAGACAGTTACTAATGGTAATGGTCTTGTAGTTTTAAAAAATGATTATTCCGAAGAAACTGGCAACTATAAAAATGGTTACAGAGATGGAAAATGGAAAGGAAAATCTTTAAAAACTACATTTAGCTATGAAGAAATTTATTCTGATGGTGAATTGGTTTCAGGCATAAGTACAAATGAAGATGGAACTAAAAACGAATATACTCAATTAGAAGTAAAACCCGAACCAAAAAAAGGATTTCAAGATTTCTACAAATATATTGGCAACAATTTTATACAAAGTGATCTTTCTTGGAAAAATAATATATATGGTAAAATTATAGTTGAATTTGTAGTTGAAAAAGATGGTTCAATTACTGAAATTGTAATAAATAAAGGATTGGGTTATGGATTAGATGAAGAAGCCATTAGAGTTGTAAAAAAATATAATAATTGGAATCCTGGCTTGCAAAAAGGAAGAAAAGTAAGATGCAAGTTTAAAATTCCAATAACAATTCAACCACCTGAATAAATTAAATTTAAATTCTTGCACTTTACAAAAATAAAATTACCTTTGCACACGAATCAAGAAAACCTTGATTCATACATAATAATCATTTAAATAATATTGGAATGTATTTATCTAAAGACACAAAAGCTGAAATCTTCGCTAAACACGGAGGAAAAGCAGAAAACACAGGTTCAACAGAAGGTCAAGTAGCACTTTTCACTTTTAGAATCTCTCATTTAACAGAACACTTGAAAAAAAATCGTCATGATTATAATACAGAGCGTTCACTAGTTCTTTTGGTAGGAAAAAGAAGATCACTTCTTGATTACTTAAAGAAAAAAGATGTTGTTAAATATCGTGAGTTAATTAAAGAATTAGGTATTAGAAAATAATACAAATTATAAGAGGTGCTTTTGCGCCTCTTTTTTTTAGCTTTTAAATTAAAAAAGTTTCGTTTTTCATTGGAATACAACAACTACAATCCGACTTACTATCGGGACAAGCAACACAACTACTCTGCCGACAGGCAGAAAACCAATGTAAAAAATTAAAAAAAGGAAAAAATTATGATTCCACAATTATTTGTAGAAAGCATCGATTTAGGTGATGGAAGAAACATCACAATCGAGACAGGACGATTAGCAAAACAAGCTGACGGTTCTGTAGTAGTTAGAATTGGTAAAACTGTAATCTTAGGAACAGTTGTATCATCAAGAAAAGCAAGTCCAGGTATCGACTTTTTACCGTTAACGGTAGATTATCGTGAAAAATTTGCTGCAGCAGGTCGTTTTCCTGGTGGATTCTTCAAGAGAGAAGCTCGTCCAAGTGACAACGAAGTGTTAACAATGAGATTAGTTGACCGTGTTTTGCGTCCGCTTTTTCCATCAGATTATCACGCAGAAGTTCAAGTAATGATTCAGTTAATGTCTCATGATGATGAAGTTATGCCAGATGCATTAGCAGGATTAGCAGCTTCGGCAGCACTTGCATTGTCAGACATTCCTTTTGAAACTTTAATTTCTGAAGCTAGAGTTGGACGAATTGATGGAAAATTCATCATCAATCCAAGTCGTGCACAATTAGCATTGTCTGATATTGATATGATGATTGGAGCTTCAACTGATTCTATTGCAATGGTAGAAGGAGAAATGAAAGAAATTTCGGAAGCAGAAATGTTAGAAGCAATTAAATTTGCACACGAACACATCAAAAATCAAATTGCTGCTCAAGAACGTTTGCAAGCAGCTTTTGGTAAAAAAGAAGTTCGTACCTATGAAACAGAAAAAACAGACGATGCTATTTACGCAAAAGTAAAAGCTGCTGCTTATGATAAAATTTATGCTATTGCAAGCAAAGGTTCGGCTAAACACGAACGTTCTGCTGCATTTGATGTTGTAAAAGAAGAAGTAAAAGCATTGTTTACAGAAGAAGAATTGACAGAAAATGGTGATTTAGTTGGAAAATATTTCTACAAAACTAACAAAGAAGCGGTTCGTAATGTAACTTTAGATTTAGGAACTCGTCTAGACGGAAGAAAAACTACAGAAATTCGCCCAATTTGGTGTGAAGTAGATTACTTGCCATCAGTTCACGGATCGGCATTATTTACACGTGGAGAAACTCAAGCATTGGCAACTGCAACTTTAGGAACATCTAGAGAAGCTAACCAAATTGATTCGCCATCTGAACAAGGAGAAGAAAAATTTTATTTACACTATAACTTCCCACCATTTTCTACAGGAGAAGCTCGTCCATTAAGAGGAACTTCAAGAAGAGAAGTTGGTCACGGAAACTTGGCACAACGCGCCTTAAAAAACATGATTCCTGCCGAAAATCCTTACACTATCAGAATTGTTTCTGAAGTATTAGAATCAAATGGTTCGTCATCAATGGCAACTGTTTGTGCTGGAACATTAGCATTAATGGACGCTGGAGTTCAAATGATTCGTCCAGTTTCTGGTATTGCAATGGGATTGATTACAGATGGTGATCGTTTTGCAGTTTTATCTGATATTTTAGGTGATGAAGATCATTTAGGAGATATGGATTTCAAGGTAACTGGAACTTCAGAAGGAATTACTGCATGTCAAATGGATATTAAAATTGATGGATTGAAATATGAAATCATGGAGCAAGCTTTAGCTCAAGCTCGTGATGGACGTTTGCATATTTTAGGAAAATTAATTGAAACTTTAGCTAAACCAAATGCAGATGTTAAAGTTCATGCTCCAAAAATTATCATGCGTACAATTCCTGGAAATTTCATTGGTGCCTTAATTGGACCAGGTGGAAAGGTAATTCAAGAATTGCAAAAAGCTACTGGTTGTACTATCGTTATTAACGAAGTTGACGAACAAGGAGTTGTAGAAATTCTTGGTACAGATCCTGACGGAATTGCAGCAGTTTTAGCTAAAATTGATTCTATCATTTTTAAACCACAAATGGGAGAAGCTTATGAAGTAAAAGTAATTAAAATGTTAGATTTTGGTGCAGTAGTCGAATATACAGATGCGCCAGGAAACGAAGTTTTATTACACGTATCTGAACTAGCTTGGGAAAGAACAGAAAATGTTGCCGATGTTGTAAATATGGGTGATGTGTTTCAAGTGAAATATTTAGGAGTTGATCCTAAAACTAGAAAAGAAAAAGTTTCTAGAAAAGCACTTTTACCAAGACCTCCAAGAGAAGAAAATAAAATTACTCCTAAAGCTGAGTAATTTATTTTAAAATAACAACTCTGTCAAAGTTTAAATCTTTGACAAGTTCAAGAAAAAAAACCTCAATTCATTCATTCAATTGAATTGGGGTTTTGCTTTTATAAAGTTGTCTAGGAATATTCATTACAGTTTTGATATCTTTATTGTAACATTACCAATATTAGTTGTTATTTTTAAAAAATATAACCCCACTTGAAGTCCTTCTATATTTAAAATCACTTCACTAGTATTGTGCATAGTTGACATAATATTTCTACCATTAATATCTAAAATTTCTGTTAAAAGTATAGTGTTCTGGCCTTGCACATTTACAACCGTTTTTACAGGATTTGGAAATACAATTAAAGTTTTATCAACAAATGTCGAAATATTAAGCATTGAACAATTAATTGTTGTTGGTACAAATTTGTTAACATTTGTTCCATCACCTAGTTGACCAAAATAATTATAACCCCATGCATATAGACTTCCGTCTGATTTTAAAGCAAGAGCGTGGTCTTCAGCAGCACTGATAGTTTCCCAATTGTAATCTGAACCTATTATTGTAGGCGTATTCCTATTCACAAAAGTTCCGTCGCCTAATTGACCAAAATAATTTCTTCCCCAAGACCACAGAGAAGAATTTGTTTTAATTGATAAATTAAAATAAAAACCTGATGATATAATTTGCCAATTTGAATCATCACCTATTTGAATTGGAGAATTTTTATTAATGTATGTTTCATCACCTAATTGTCCATAATTATTTTCGCCCCATGCCCAAAGTGTGCCATTAGATTTAAGAGCAATAGAATGAGTACTTCCTGAACTAATCATTTGCCAATTTGTGCCAGAACCTATTTGAATTGGCAAAATTTTTCCAACATTTGTGCCATCTCCTAATTGACCATAATAATTACTACCCCAAGCCCACAAGGTACCATTATCTTTTAGTGCAATTGTATGCGCATATCCTGCACTTACACTTTGCCAATTCATTGCCATTCCTATTTGTGTTGGTATATTTTTATTAGTAGTCGTTCCGTCTCCTAACTGTCCGGAAACATTAATACCCCAAGCCCAAAGAGTACCGTCAGTTTTAATAGCAGTCGAAAAAAAATCTCCAGCACTGATAAATTGCCAGTTAGTTGAAGTACCTATCTGTGTTGGTGTTTGTTTACCAAGATTTGTTCCATCCCCTAACATCCCATAATCATTTCTACCCCAAGCCCAAAGAGTCCCATCTGCTTTTATAGCAAGAGTATGTTCAATCCCTGCACTTATACTTTGCCAATTGGTATTATTTCCAATTTGCGTGGTTACATTTTTATGAATAGTAGTTCCATCTCCTAATTGTCCTAAAGAATTAGAACCCCAAGACAATAATGTACCATCAGTTTTTATACTATGACTGTGGTCTCCACCTACAGCTATTTTTGTAAAACATTGGGCAAAACTTTCCAGACTTAGGTTTATTATTAATAAAATAAGAAATTTTTTCATTTGTTTAAACTTTTTTCACATTTATAACATGCTTATTCATACAACATGTATGTTTTGATTATAAAAATACACCATATTTTTATATATAATTAAATTCCCTATAAAATAAACTAATTTTTAGTAAACTTCAAGTAACAGCAACTGTTTTATGTATTTTTATTATTAGGTATTGACCCAAAAACACACAAAGAAAAAGTTTCTAGAAAAGCACTTTTACCAAGACCTCCAAGAGAAGAAAATAAAATTACTCCTAAAGCTGAGTAATTTATTTTTAGAATATAGAAAAGCCCAACTTAGTAATTAAGTTGGGCTTTTTGGTTTTAATTATTCATAAACATTCAATTTGCATGTATAATAAATTGCGTTTTCTTATACAAGTTACTATTTCATGCACAAAAAACCAAATTCTTTATACATGATATAAAAAAGTCTCACTTAAAACAATTTAATTCTTACATTTGAAAATACCAAAACCAAAACTATGGAGTTTCTTATTTTTATTTTAATTGTATGTGTATTTATATTATTCAATAATTTTTATACTTTAAAAAAAGAAAATAATTTAATAAAATCTATTTTCGAGAGAAATAGTGAAGAAAATTCAGCCATAAAAAGAGAGATTGCCGAATTAAAAAAATCAATATCTGGAAAAACAATTGAAATTGAAACTAGTGATGATTCAATTGAAGAGATCAAACCATCTCAACCTGAAATTATTCCAGAAATTATTATTGAAGATTCTGGGTTAAGCTTCACTCCTATTGAAGAGATTGTTAAACCAACAGAAACTATTAATGTTGAAGAAATAATAATTGAAACTCCAATAATTAAAGAACCAATTATTAGCTATGAAAGTAGTTCGACACCAAGAATTGAAAAAACAACCATAATTGAAGAAAAAGTTCCTGTAGAAAGTGCCTTTTCTAAATTTCTAAAAATAGCCGAAAAACAATTTGCCGACAATTGGACAGGAATTTTAGGAACCGCAATAATGGTTCTCGGAATTGGTTATTTAAGTATTTATGCTGCTCTTAACGTTGCACCATTATTTAGAGTTTTAATTCTGTGGCTTTATGCCGGATTATTAATTGGCTCTTATTATATTTTACAAAAAAAAGAAAAATGGACCAAAACTGGTCTTTGGTTGCGAAGTGCTGGAGCAAGTTTATTTTTATTTGGTTGCTTTGGTGCATCTCAAATTCCGGCTTTAGCATTTATTAGCAATATAATCTTGGGTTATTCGTTAATTGGACTTGGAATTGGGCTAAATTTATACATTGGATACATCATAAAACAACAAACTTTTTTATCACTACACGTAGTTTTAAGTTTGCTGATTTTGTGTGTAATTCCCGAAAAAATGCTAATTACATTTCTCCTAGCAGCAATAACATCAACTGTTGGGATAATTTTATCTTATAAAGAAAAATGGGAATATCATTTACTGATTGTAATTATTGCCTTTTTAATTTTTGATATTTGGTTCAATGTCCAAGGAACATCTTTATCAAAATCTCAAAATATTTTTGCAATTCTCGGAATAATATTAGTTTCTGCAAGTTGCATGTATATGCAATATAGAAGTGTTTATGAGAATACTCGTTTTGACAAAGCAGCATTTATTACACATTTAACCAATTGGTGTTTGTTTGCAATAGGATTGATTTTACATTCTACAGGAAGTAAATTTAAAACATTTGTGCTTTTTATTGCAGCAATTATTTGTTTCTTCCTTGCATTAAAAGCCAGAAATAAAAAAGTGTTTTGGCTTTATCATCTAGACGGAATGGTTTCTTTTATTCTTTGTGCATTAAGCATCATAATGCTAAACGATTGGAATGTTGGCTTTGACATTATTGCTTGCATTTTATATTCATTAACCATCTGTTGTCTCTTTGTTTTGCACAAAGAAAAAGAAACTTTATTGTATAAAATTTTTCTTGTAATTAATCATATTGTTGCAATTGCTTTAGTGATATTTTCTTTATTAATGATTAGCAATTCACTTGTTGCCTCAAAGATTACTAATTCTTTAGCAACAACAATTGCATTGTCAATTATTGCAATTTCGGTTCCAATATATTCTGCAATAAAAAAAGAGTTTTTATCAATAGATTCGTTTTTTGGAGAAAAAAATATTAGCTTAAACGGAATTGCTTCAATAGTTTTTTCAATTTTAGTAGTTGTTAGATCTATTGATGTATTCAAATATAACTCGTTTGTTTATGTTCTATTTGCAGTTGCTTTAATTTGGGCATTTTTATATAAAAAATTCCAAAACAAAACTTTTGATATTGGCAGAGTAATCTTTTATATTTTAAGCATTTTTATTGGAATATTAATGATAAATATTCAAGATAAATCATACATAGACTTTACTTTTTCAATAGGATTATTGTCGGTAATTATACTAAATTGGACATTAAAATATTTTTATACCAATGAATCTTTTATTAAGTTTGTTGCAATAATTGGTGTGAATACTCTATTTTTAATGCTTACCCGAAAATATCTTTCAGAATATCAAATTCTTCAACTATTTAGTTTATTTGGCATTGCACTTTTAAACCATGAATTTCTTTGGATTAATTTTAAAAGAAAAACACTTCATCAAGACAATCAAACCTTACTTTATATTTGTTATTATTTCTTTATTATTATTGGAAGTTTATTATTCTTATATAGAACATTCGAATTAAGCGAAATAAAAATTGGTTTAGTTTGTTTAGCAATCTCAGCTATTGAAATCTATGTTTTATTTGCAAAAAGATTTAAAAACACAACTAATGAAACTATAATTAGTTGGAAGAATTTTAATTTATTGAATTCAGAATTTTTAATTTTTAATGCATTAGTTTTTGGGTTTTCTTGTTTAAAAATTGAATTTACTTATGTTTTTTTGACTGCAATTGCTGTAGTTAGTTTTTTCTCTTTCTTGAAATTTGAAGAATTGAAACGTTTCAATAATTATTCTATTTTATTATTAATAGGAAGTGCAATTTTATCAATTTATGTAGCAGTAGATAATTTTCATGAAAAGAGTAAAACGCTACTTTATGTAACTCAAATCACTAGTGTTGCTATTTCTATTGGCTATTCTTATTTACAATTTAAAACAGAAAACGGAAAAAGATTCATTAGTGCTTTACCTTATTTTCAAAATCTTTGGATAGTCATATTATTATTTATTCAAGTCGAGGTTAGCTATTTACCGTTATTATTTATGCTTTTGGCAATAGTGAATTATTGGCTAATTAATAAAGAAAAAATAAAAGTTGAAATTCATTTTGTGCCACTTGTTGCACTACTTGCAGTATTGGTTTCAGTTGTATATTGTTTTGACAAACTCAATGATTTTAATACAATTGATTGGATTTTACAGCTTTCTGCAATTGGTTTAGGTTTGGCTTTAACAATAGTTCTCAATAAAAAAGAAGATAACGAATCGTTAAAATCTTATTATCAAATTGTTTTGAATGTTTGGTTATCATTACTAATGTTTTCACAATTAGAACACAAATGGTTACCTGTTTATTGGTCAATTATTGCCATTGTAAATCTGTATTTATATCATAAAAAAATAAGTCAAGAAAAAAACATCAATATAGTATATTATTTTCTTGCCAATTTACACTTGGCTTTCTTAAGTTTTAATTATTATGAATCTAAATTCTTGGCTGTTTATTTACTCATTTTTGCATTGTTAGGAATTTATATTTATTTAGCATCTAAATGGTTGAAGGATTTTAAACTCAAAAACAGTTTGCTAATTTATCCTGCAACATTAAGCATCGGATTCTTTTTATATTTAACGTTTGATAAAGGAATTTTAACCTTTTTCTGGGTTTTAGAAGCATTAGCATTATTGATTTTAGGAATTATTTTAAAAGAAAAATACTTTAGATATGTATCGCTTTCACTTGTTGGAATTTGCGTAATAAGATTGATGTTTTTCGATTTGTCAAACGCAGATTTACTAATTAGAGCATTAGTCCTACTTGGAGTTGGCGTTGTACTTATTATCATGAATAGCTTATTTAAAAAATACAAAGACAGGTTTGATTAAACAATCTAATGAAAGAAGTAAACTTTGAATACTAACAAATGTTAAATTATAAAACTAGTAAAATTTGTAAGGATTTTTATATTATTTTTGAAAGACACATTTATTGTTGTACAAAATTCAATTCATTATTATTATCTGAAACATTAAAATATGCAAAAAATCATAGTATTTGTATTATTCTTTATACTCCATTTTCAAGAAGCAAATTGTCAAAAAACGACAGATTCTTCAATATATAACTGGTTTGACGATCAAATTGGAAGACAAAATCTTGATATTAACAATGGTAGAATATTTAAAGATATTTATCCAACAGTTAATAACTCATCAAGATATTTAGAAAATGAAAATTATATAGTTGGTGAAATTGAATTTGACAATCAATATTACAATAACATTTATATTAATTATGATTTATTAAAAGATGAATTATTATTAAAACCAAATGGTATAAAAGATAGAAATTCATTAATAATTATAAAAGACAAGATTAAGTCATTCCTAATTAATGATAAAAAATTTGTTAACCTAAACTATGATAAATCAATAAATTCTATTGGTTTAATTGGATATTATGAAGAAATAATTTCAAGTAACTTTATTAGTTTTTATGTAAAACATCTAAAAAATTTAAGAAATGTTTATGTAGAAAATAAAATTTATTATGAATACAATTTAAGCAACGAGTTCTATATTTTTTATAAAAATAATTTTCATAAACTAGATTCTAAAAAATCAATTCAAAAATTATTTCCTGAGTATAAGAGTGAAATAAACAAGTTTTATCAAGAAAAAAAACAGTTAGAAAACGACAATAAAGTGTTGTTCATAAAAACCTTATTAAATTATTTAAATGGTTTACAATAGAAAATTTTATACGATGCAAAAAAACATATTTGCCATGTTGTTATTGTTTTTAAGTTTTTTTATTTCTGCGCAAGAAGTAAAAGATAAGTTTTCATTGGAGTTAAATAATGCTTCACTAAAAACTGCCTTGCAAACTATTGAAACAACAACAAAATATAAATTTTATTTTGATCAAAAATGGATTGATAAAGATTCTACCATTATTTCAAAAACTTTTATAGACAAATCTATAGACGAAATTTTAGAAGATGTATTGGCTAAAACCGAATTAAATTATTTTATAGACAACAATAAAATCATCATTACAAAAAACATAAATATTGTTTCAGATTTTGATTTACAAAATACAACAACAAATTCTACATTGAAAAAAGAAGATGATGTGTTGAATAAAAAACCGGTTTTTCTAAAACAATATGACACTATAAAATCAGCAAAACAAGACATCGTTGAGCAAGTAACTATTGGGAAAGAAGCGAAAAATACAACTAAAAAATACTTTACTTTATCTGGAGTTGTAAAAAATTCAAAAACTGGCGAAGGAATTTCTAACCTTTATATAAAAGTAAGAAACACTAAAAAAAGTACTGTAACTGACAATTCTGGTTTTTATACAATTGAGTTAGAATCTGGCGTGAGTACTTTAGAATTTGAATCTGTAATTTATAAAAAATCAGCAAAAAAAATTGTATTATATAATGACGGAAAACTTAATGTAAATTTAATTGAAAATATAAATTTACTAGATGAAGTTACCATTGATGCTAAGAAAAACGAAAAAATAAAATCTACAGTAACTGGAGTAACTGTAATTGATGTTGAAAAAATTAAAAACATTCCTCTAATTCTTGGAGAAAGAGACATTTTTAGAGTTGCAGCAGCATTGCCTGGAATAAAAAATGTTGGCGAAGGCGCTTCTGGATATAGTGTTCGCGGCGGAAAAGAAGATCAAAATTTAATACTTCTTGATAATGGATTAATCTATAATCCGTCACACTTTTTTGGTTTATTTTCTGCAGTAAATCCTTTTACTACTAAAAAGGCATTGGTTTACAAAGGAAGTATTCCGGCAGAGTTTGGAGGACGATTATCATCGGTATTTGATATTACCACCAAAAACGGAAATGTAAAAAAAATTACTGGCGAAGGCGGAATTGGTCCTGTAACTAGTAATTTATCATTAGAAATTCCAATTGTTAAAGAAAAATCTAGCTTCTTGGTTGGTAGCAGAATTACCTATTCTGATTGGATTTTAAAATCATTAGACGAAGAACAATTAAAAAATAGTAAAGCATCTTTTTATGATGTAATTGCAAAATACAATCATAAAATAAACGAAAAAAACTCTGTTGAAGGTACTTTTTATACCAGTAAAGATGCTTTTAGTATATCGTCAGATTCTGTTTATAAATATACCAATCGATTATTAACTGCAAAATGGAACCATACATTAAATAAAAAAAGCAAAGCCGAATTTATTGTAACTAGCAGCGATTATAAATTTAATATTGAATACAATGCCAATAATTCAAGCTCATTTGATTTTGATTATAACATTCAAGAAACTCAATTACAATTAAAACTAGATTACTTATTAAACGAAAAACACAAGTTCAATTATGGAATTGCGAGTAAATTATATGCCATAAATCCTGGAAATTTAAATCCAAACGGAAGTTCCTCATTAATTACTCCAATTACTATTGATAAAGAACGTGGAATAGAATCGGCACTTTATATTTCAGATAATTATAAAATTTCTGATAAACTATTAGTTGATATTGGTTTGCGTTATTCAAGATTTTCATCACTTGGCGCTTCTTCACAAAGAATTTATCAAGCTGGAGTTCCAATAAATGATGCAACTGTTATTGAAGTAAAAGAATATAAAAACAACGAAGTAATAAAATCTTATGGTGGTTTTGAGCCAAGAGTTTCGGCACGCTATTTTCTATTTGATAATTTTTCAGTAAAAGCAAGTTATGATAAAACCTATCAATACATTCATTTATTGTCAAGCAATACCACGCAATCGCCAACAGATACTTGGAAATTGTCTGATTTAAATGTTAAACCACAAGCGGCACAACAATTTTCAATTGGTCTTTTCAAAAATTTATCTAAAAACGATATAGAGTTGAGCATTGAAGGTTATTATAAAAAATCTAAAAACTTTTTAGATTATAAAGTTGCCGCACAAATTTTATTAAATGAAAATATTGAAACCGAATTGTTACAAGGCGATGGAAAAGCTTATGGCGTTGAGTTTTTAATAAAAAAATCGGCAGGAAAATTAAACGGTTGGCTTGGATACACTTATTCTAGAACTTTTATAAAACTTGATAGTGAGTTTAATGAAGAAAAAGTAAATAATGGCAATTATTTTCCGGCAAATTTTGACAAACCTCATGATGTAAGTTTAGTTTTAAATTATAAATTTACGCAACGTTATAGTATTTCGTCTAATTTTGTATATCAAACTGGCCGACCAATTACTTATCCAATTGGAACTTACACTTATCAAGGTGCAGAATATACTTTGTATAGCGATAGAAATAAATTTAGAATTCCCGATTATTACCGATTTGATATCGGATTTAATGTTGAAGGAAACCACAGAATAAAAAAATTGGCACATAGTTTTTGGAATTTTTCAATTTATAATGTTCTTGGAAGAAACAATCCATATTCAATATTTTTTGTAACCGACAATGGAAAAATAAAAGCATATCAAACATCAATTTTTTCAATACCAGTACCAACAATTACTTATAACTTTAAATTTTAGTTATAAAAATCAAATAATATGAAAAAAATAATTTTATTAAAATCTTTACTATTTCTTGGGCTACTTTTTAGCTTAGTTAGTTGTGTTGATCCTTATAAACTTCAAACCACCAATTATGAAGAAGTAATTGTTATTGAAGCAACAATAACAAACGAATTAAAACGACAAGAAATAAAAATTTCTAAAACCTATACATTTGAAAACGATGGTCCAGTTTTAGTTGAAAATGCAACCGTTTTTATTACTGATGATAGCGGAACACAATATGACTTTACAGAAGAATCTGGCAGGTATTTATCTAATAATGAATTTCAAGCCATTACAGGAAAAAATTACACATTAAATGTAGCAACAGATAATGGAAGAATGTATAAATCAACTCCACAAACACTTACAACCATAAACCAAATAGAAAGTTTGGTTCCAACTGTAGTAACCAATAACGAAGGAGAAAGAGGTGTTCAAATTGCAGTAAATAATTTTGATGCAACTAACACTTCTAAATATTACAGGTATGAATATGAAGAAACTGCCAAGGTAACTGCACCTTTATGGAGAGATTTAAAAGCAATACTATTGCCACCAACTGCAGAAATAAATCATTTTTACATTTCATTAATTCCTAGAGATACAGAAGCAAGAACTTGTTATACACCAACCAAATCAAATTCTATAATATTAACTACGACTAATCAGTTATCAGAAGATAGAGTTGTGAATTTTCCGGTAAGATTTCTTTCTCAAAACGATTATACAATTGCAGAACGTTATAGTATTTTAGTAAAACAATATTTAGAAAGTTTAGAATCCTATACTTTTTATAGAACATTAAAAGAAATTTCGGCCTCTGGTGATGTGTTGTCTCCAAGTCAACCAGGATTTTTTTCAGGAAATCTAACATCAGTTTCAGATTCTGAAGAAAAAGTAATTGGTTTTTTTAATGTATCATCTGTTTCTGAAAAAAGGTTGTTTTTTAATTATACCGATTTATTTCCTGGCGAACAATTTCCACCCTATTTTGATGATTGTGAATTATCCGATTTTAACTATTGTTTTCAAGCAGCTCCAGCAGATTGCGACGGAACAAGATTAAATAATCTAGTACAATCTAATTCTTTATTATATTACTCAATAAGTGGTGAGATTTATACATTTATTAAACCCATTTGTGGAGATTGCACATCATTTTCATCAAATATAAGACCAACATTTTGGATAGACTAAAACAATTTTCTTTGCTATTAATTGTAACAATTAATACTACATTTCTTTTTGCTCAAAAAAGCGAATCCCATTTTCTTGGAAAAAACATTGACAAATCATCAACAGAAAGCTTGTTTGTAACAACCAATAATAATGCTTTTGTAACCGGAGAAACATTATATTATAACTTGCAATGTTTAAATCCTATTGATTTTAAAACAAGTTTTATTAGTAAAGTTGCTTATGTACAACTTATATCGAGTGATAAAAAAATTGTTGCCAATCAAAAATTATTTCTAAAAAACGGAAAAGGATATGGTGATGTTTTTATTCCAACAAATTTAAATTCAGGTAATTATAAATTGGTTTCTTATACAAACTGGATGCTAAACAAAAACGAATCTAGTTATTTTGTAAAAGATATTATTATTGTAAATCCTTATCAAGCCCAAACTAAAAATAGTATTAATAAAAATAGTGCAGAATCTGTTATAGAAAATCCAACTTCAAATATTATAAACGGATTGGAAATTTTAACATCTAAAAAAACATATTCGCAAAGAGAATTAGTAAACTTTAAAGTTAAATCAAATGAAATAATTGATGGTAATTATTCGGTTTCAGTAAAAAAATTGGATGAACTCACATTAAAAAACAATTTAAATGCTGCAAGATTTTCAAAAACAAATACTACTTCAGAAATTAATAAAACTAATTTAATTCTTCCAGAGCTTAGAGGTGAAATAATATCTGGAAAAATAACTTCTAAAAATAATGAAAATCCAATAAGCAATATTTCAGTTGGAATTTCAATTGCTGGTGAAAATTTTATTTATAAAGCAACAAAAACAAACTCAGCAGGAGAATTCTTTTTTAATATTGATAAAGAATATGATACTCCCAATGCTATTGTTCAAGTTATAGATAATAATAGAGTTGAATATTCGATTTTTATAAATGAATCACCAAATATCAATTTAGACAATTTATATTTTGATACAAATTTTTCATTGTCAGAAAATGTAATCTCAATAATAAAAGAAAGAGCAATTTCATCACAAATAGAAAATGCCTATTTTGACACAAAAAAGGATAGTCTTCTTGATACAAGAAATACAAAATTGTTTTATAATTCATTAGAAAAAGATTATTTACTTGATAATTATAATAGATTTCCAACGCTTTTAGAAACAATAACCGAAGTATTAAAAGAAGTTATTTACACAAAAAACAATGGCAAATACACTGTTTTAGTTAATGATTATAATGAAAATATTTCTTTGTCTGAACCAACCTTAATTTTAGTTGACGGACAATTAATTCAAGATGTTAATACTATTTTAGATTTAAAAATGGAGGATATTTATAAAGTAAGCATTATTCAAGGTGGTTATTTTTATGGACCAAATTTATACAACGGAATGATTAGTATTATATCTAAAAATCATGACTATCTAATGAAACTAAATGGTGATTACATGATAAAAACCAATAGAATAATACCAAATAAAGAAAAAAAATACTTTGCTCCAGAGTATGCCATAACTAATAATAACGAACGAATTCCAGATTATAGACATCAATTATTATGGTTGCCAAATTATGACATAAATGAATTAATTTCATTCTATACTTCAGATGTGAAAGGAACTTTTGAGCTTACAATTGATGGATTTACTAATGAAGGATTGCCGGTTTCTATCACAGAAACATTTGATGTAAAATAAATAAAAAATAATTTTTATCGTTTTTTGTAACTTTTTTGCAACTCATCACGTATAACTACCTGAACACTTTAATTAAAGTAAAAATAAATGAGACAGCTCAAAATCACCAAGCAGGTAACTAATCGTGAAACTGCTTCCTTAGACAAATACCTACAAGAAATTGGAAAAGTTGATTTGATTACTGCAGATGAAGAAGTAGAATTAGCTCAAAAAATCAAAGCTGGAGATCAAAAAGCTTTAGAAAAATTGACAAAAGCTAATTTGCGTTTCGTAGTTTCTGTTGCAAAGCAATACCAAAATCAAGGACTTACACTTCCAGATTTAATAAATGAAGGAAATCTTGGTTTAATAAAAGCAGCACAACGTTTTGATGAAACTCGTGGATTTAAATTCATTTCATATGCAGTTTGGTGGATTCGTCAATCGATTCTTCAAGCACTTGCAGAGCAATCTCGTATAGTTCGTTTACCTTTAAATAAAATTGGTTCTATCAATAAAATCAACAAAATGTATGCTTTGTTAGAGCAATCTAATGAAAGACCACCATCTGCTGAGGAAATTGCTAAAGAACTTGACATGACTGTAAATGATGTAAAAGAGTCCATGAAAAACTCTGGTCGTCATTTATCAATGGATGCACCACTTGTTGAAGGAGAAGATTCTAATCTTTATGACGTTTTACGTTCTGGAGAATCACCAAATCCAGATAGAGAATTAATTCACGAATCATTACGTACAGAAATTGAGCGTTCATTAGAAACTCTTACACCAAGAGAAGCAGATGTAGTTCGTTTGTACTTTGGTTTAGGTGATCAACATCCAATGACATTAGAAGAAATTGGTGAAACTTTCGATTTAACTCGTGAGCGTGTACGTCAGATTAAAGAAAAAGCTATTCGCAGATTAAAACATACATCAAGAAGTAAAATTTTGAAAACATATTTAGGATAAAAGATTTGTTTCAAGTTTAATGTTTCAAGTTATTCAAACAACTTTAAACTTGATACTTGATACTTTTATAAAACTAACAACAGTTTGATTAACTGTTCGTTTTTTGATTGATGATCTGCCTGTCGACAGACAGGTTGAAACTCCGGCTGATTACCGGAGTTTTGTTTTTTGCGAGGCAAACAAAACTCCAGTCTGTTCGCAAAAGCTCGGGTTTCCGGAGTTTTGTTTTTTGCGAGGCAAACAAAACTCCAGTCTGTTAGCAAAAGCTCGGGTTTCCGGAGTTTTGTTTTTTTATTAAACTTCAATATTCAAAATTCCAAGTTGAATATTCAACATTCAAAACATTTGTGTTTTAAATTAACATTGTCGCAAAAAAAAAATTTTTTATAAAAAGTTGAATATTAAAAATTCAAAAATTAGAGTTTATAAATTTGTACATTTGCATAAATGTTGAATATTCAATGTTGAATAACGAATTTTGAAATTAAAAAATGAAAGATACCATAATTGCTCCATCAATTCTAGCAGCAGATTTCGCAAACCTTCAACGCGATATAGAAATGATAAACAATAGCGAAGCCAATTGGTTTCATATTGATATTATGGATGGTGTTTTTGTGCCAAATATTTCATTTGGAATGCCAGTTTTAGAAGCAATTACTAAACATGCTAAAAAAATAATTGATGTTCATTTAATGATTGTTGATCCCGATAGATATATAAAAACTTTTGCGAGTTTAGGTGCAAATATATTGACAGTTCATTATGAAGCTTGTACTCATCTTCATAGAACACTTCAGGCAATAAAAGCAGAAGGTATGAAAGCTGGTGTTGCCTTAAATCCTCACACAAATATTGATTTACTTGAAGATGTTATAAATGATATTGATATGATTTGTATAATGAGTGTAAATCCAGGTTTTGGTGGTCAATCGTTTATAGAAAACACTTATGACAAAGTAAGAAAACTAAAAAGTTTAATAGAAAGAAAAAATGCTATTACACTTATTGAAATTGATGGTGGAGTAACTAGTAAAAATGCAGTTCAATTGGTTGAAGTTGGAGCAGATGTTTTGGTTGCTGGAAACTTTGTTTTTAAAGCCGAAAACCCAACGGAAACTATTGCAGACTTAAAGAGAATTACATCTTTTTAATGAGTGTGATTTAGCATTATACTAACTTTTTTAAACAATTGCGGAAACTCTTCTTGAAACAATTGAGGCGTTTCAAAATAATGTTCCATAATTACGGCTAAAAATTCAAAATGATTAGTGTATGCGTAAATTCTAAAATAGTTAGAATTTATTAATTTGTCTTTATTGGGTTGAAAACTTACTTCTTTTTGAATTTGAGTATAAATTCTCGAAAAAATAATTGCACTTGCATCATCACTTTTTAATCCATGAAAATGTAAAACATGAGCAAATTCGTGAATTCCTAAATTAAAATTATCATTAGATATTTCAAATCCAGACAAGAAATCATCCCACGAAAAAACAATAGCTCTCATTCTAGGATTAAATTCTCCTTTATGATTTGCATCGCTAACTGTAGAATAATATTGTGTTGGATAAACAATTATTTTATCAATTACTTTATACAAATAATTTCTCATGCCAAAAGTTAGCATTACAGATGTAGCTGCAATTAATACTTTTACTTCGTCTGTAATAACAAAATTGTTTTTACCAATAAACTGAAAATGGTTTATAAAAGTTGCGACTCTATGCTCAAAATATTTTTTTTTCTTATCAGACAAAGTAGTATAAAAAACAAATTGATTCTTTAAAATAAAAGCTTGATTAGCAGTTAATGATTTTTTATTTGGATAAAAATGAACATAAAATGGCTTGTTGTAAAGTAAACCAAAGTTTTCTTCAGAAACTGTAAAAACAAAAGCAAAAAGCAATATTAAAACTGGAATTAAAAGAAATAAAGCAATCGCAATCATGAAGTTTCTTTTGTTTTAATAATTTATTTTGTGACCTCGGCAGGGTTCGAACCTGCAACCATCAGAGCCGAAATCTGATATTCTATCCAGTTGAACTACGAAGCCGTTTTGAAGTATGAAATACAAAGTTGGAAGTACGAAGTTTTCCTCATATATTATAACTCGTACTTCATACTTGAAATTATACCAAAAGTTTCTTAACAATTGTAGAAATAGTTTTTCCTTCGGTTTGTGCGCCAATTTGTGCCGATGCTAATCCCATAACTTTTCCCATTGATGCAATTCCTGATGCTCCAGTTTCGGCAATAATTTTGGCTACTACAGCTTCTACTTCTTCTTCTGATAATTGTGCAGGAAGGAATTTTTCGATTACTGCAATTTGAGCCAACTCTGGTTCGGCTAAATCTTGACGGTTTTGTGTAGCAAAAATACTTGCGCTGTCTTTTCGCATTTTTACTAATTTTTGTAAAATCTTTATTTCGTCAGCTTCTGTAATTTCTTCTTTACTTCCAGTTGCTGTTTGGGCTAATAAAATTTCTGATTTAATGGCACGAAGTGCTTCAAGAGCAATTGTATCTTTAGCTCTCATTGCTGTTTTTATTTCGTCCATTATTTTTTCTGATAAACTCATTGTTATTTTAGATTTTAGATTAATGATTTTGATTTCTGATTTGATTTTTGCCAGGCACGAAGCAATCTCTAAATTATCCTAAAACTTCGTGACTGATTGCGGTTAAAATCCTTTGCGCTTTTTTCTTTAAAAATGTAAAGATTAATATGAAAATGGATTGATTAAAACTTTAACTACTTTGAAAAATCTTTGCAAATTTAGTTAAATTTTCTTTATAATTTAAAGATTGCTTCGTGCCTCGCAAAAA
>NZ_JAYVFH010000145.1:0-2985 GCF_043773265.1 Flavobacterium sp.
ATCAGCAATAAATTGAGCCAATCCAATATCTGTTAATGGATGTTTTAATAATCCAAGAATTACAGATAATGGTCCAGTCATAACATCGGCGCCAATTTTGGCACAGTTTACAATGTGCATTGTATGACGAACTGACGCGGCAAGAATTTGAGTTTCATAGCCGTAATTATCATAAATTTCTCTTATTTCTTGAATCAAGTTCAATCCATCAGTTGAAATATCATCTAAACGACCAATAAATGGTGATACAAATGTTGCACCAGCTTTGGCTGCCAATAACGCTTGACCAGCCGAAAAAACTAACGTTACATTGGTTTTAATTCCTTTATCCGAAAAATATTTACAAGCTTTCACACCTTCTTTTGTCATTGGTAATTTCACAACAATTCGTTCATGTAAATCTGCCAATTCCTCGCCTTCTTTAATCATTCCGTCATAGTCTACAGCATTTACCTCAGCACTTACTTCACCATCGGTGATATTACAAATGTCTACATAATGCTTTAAAATATTGTTTTTTCCAGAAATTCCTTCTTTTGCCATCAATGAAGGATTGGTTGTAACTCCATCAAGAACTCCAAGTGCTTGTGCTTCTTTAATATCGTTTAAATTGGCTGTATCAATAAAAAATTTCATAATATATAGTTAAGTTGTGTTTTTAATAAAGTGCCAAATTACAAATTCCTTTTTAAAAATCAATGTCAATTGCAATATCAAAAATAAAAAATCAATTTGAAAAGTTTTTTTTACACCAACGTCACTTCGAGTGATTTTTGAAAATTGTGACAAGCTATTTTTAAAAAATTGTATCAAGAACTTTTGAAATGAAAAATTTGTTTTACCAAGTTCTCGATACATTTCCTAAAAAGCTAAACGCTTTATAGGAAACACTCGAAGTAAGGATATAATACTATTGAATTTTGCTATTCTTATAATTTATAATGATTCATAAGCATTTTTTCATAAACCTTATCTGGTAGAAGTCTTTTTAAAACAATTGAAAATTTTTGCATAAAAGCTCCAATTTTATAATGAATTTTAGGATTTGGATTTTGAATAATCTTATAAATCGCTTTTGCCATTTCATTTGGATTATTTCCAGAATCAACATGTTCATTCAAAGTTCTTAATACATTTCCGTATGGAATTTCATAATCAGAACCTTTAATTATTGGTGAGTGAAATCTTCCTGCAGCAATATTAGTAGCAAAATCGCCAGGCGCAACATTGGTAATATGAATTCCAAATGATTTTACTTCCATACGTAACGCTTCGGTAATTAATTCTAAAGCACCTTTCGAAGCAGAGTAAATACCACGATAAGGCAATCCCATATATCCAGCAATTGAAGTAATGTTTATAATCAATCCTGATTTTTGCAAACGCATTTGTGGTAAAATCGCTTTCATAACTTCAATTGGTCCAAAAAGATTGGTTTCAAAATTATTCTTGATTTCTTCTGTTGGAATTTCTTCAATTGGCCCAGTTATTCCAACTCCTGCATTATTGATTAAGACATCTACTCTACCTGATTTTGCGATCACTTCTGCAACAGCATTTTGAATACTTAGTTTATCTCTAACATCTAAAGTGATTAATGGAAAAACCGAATTTTTTATTTTTTCTGGATTTCTACTAGTTCCATAAACTGTAAAACCTTTCTCATAAAGAAATTCTCCAATAGATTTTCCAATTCCAGATGAACCGCCAGTAATTAATACAACTTTTTTCATAGTTTTATTTGGATGAACAACCTGTCCGCTGTGGCGGAAGTAATCTCGTCCTAATTTATTTTACAAATTTAGGATATAATTTGAATTCCCAATCCAGGATTTTCCGAAAGATATATTTTTCCGTTTATTATTTTGCTTCCATTTGCCAAATCATTTACAATTAGATTAGCTCCGTCTAAATCTGCAAAGTCACAAAAAGGTGCTAAAACTGCTGCTGCAGAAATTCCAATTGTTGATTCGGTCATACAACCAATCATAATCTTATAATTTAATTGTTTTGCAATATCAATCATTTGCAAAGCAGGAGTTAATCCGCCACATTTAACCAATTTAATATTGATACTTTTATAATGTGGTTTCAATTGGTTTAACAAAGTTGCGTCTTGACAATCTTCGTCGGCCATCCAATTGGCATTTAAATCTGAATGTAAAACAGCATAATTTTCAAAACCTTTTTTCATAGGTTGTTCTAAATAAGAAAAATTATTTGTTGATTGTTGATTTTCCAACCAAATGCAATCTTCTTTATTAAAACTCCCATTAGAATCTAAAGCAATACTGTAATCTAATTGCAATAAAGATTTAATTTCTTGCTTGTTAAAATGACTGCATTTAATTTTAAATTTACCCCAAGTAGAAATTTTTATTTTTTGAATTTGAGTTTCAATAGGTGCTACACTTATAGTTATTGAAGACTCTGGAAGTTGATTAATTGCAATTGAATTTAATTCTAAAAAACTTTTTTTTTCTAATTTACCAAATAAATCCCAAAAAGCACAATCTAATGCAGAACGAAGAAAACTGGGCAAATTTAGAGTTACAAGAAAATTATAAAAATCTGTTGGATGATACCAATTGTGTTTTTCAATTTCATCTTGTATTGATTTTAATTTAGTAATAAAATCAACTAAATTTATTTGATAATAATCTATTGCAGTACATTCACCAAAGCCAGAAATATTATGAGATTTTAATGAAATAATAAGCGCTTCTCTAAAAGAATAATTGCCGTAAGCAATTGAAAATGTTTCCTTTAAATCTAATCGAACTATTTGCCAAGATAATTTCATTAAAGGAAATTTTAGGAAATTTTGTAAAAGAATCTGAAACAAGTTCAGATTAAAAAAAAGATTCCGAAACTAGTTCGGAATAAAAAAATGGCAAGCGACCTACATCGCACCGCTCAACCGCATACCTTTGCTATGTTCCCATCCTGGAGGATTCTGTAGGAGCTGGTCGTGTAGGACTTGCC
>NZ_JAYVFH010000146.1:0-26408 GCF_043773265.1 Flavobacterium sp.
TAAGCGAAATTTTATCAATATAAGTCAACTCCTTTTGCAATTCGGCATACAACTCGTTAAACGAATTGGCACTTCTTCCTAAACGCTCTGCATATCTACTAAAACCAAAATTATCATCGATACATTCTTTGATAAAATCTGATAAATCTTCGAGATATAATGTAGCAAAATGTTTAGCTTTATCTTGCATTCCCATAGTTCCAAAAGCCCATCCCGAAGTTTCAGAATCATCTTCTAATTGTGAAAAACGTGATGCTTCTGGAAGAAAATTTCTAGTACAAATTTGTCTTGCTAAAGATTGATTTTTCCCTTGAAGAAAAGCAATTACTGCATCAATTGTTTTTATATAATCGTTTTGTAAGGAAATGATTCTTCGTGAATTACCACCAAAATCTTGAAACTTTAAACTTGAAAATTCAAACAAATTTTTCAAACCTTTTTTGGAAAACAATTCTACAATAACTTCAATTCCCAAATCCATTTGAAAAGCCGAAATGTTTTTAGTATTTAAAAAACCTTTAATATAAGCCGTTGCCGGATAAGGTGTATTTAATTGTGTAAATGGTGGCGTTATGAGAAGAATGTCTTTCAAATGTATCTTTATAATAATTTAAACATTTTACAAAGATAAAATTAATTATTTGCTTTTAATTCTTTAAATTTTATATACGAATAAACAATTGGAACAATAGTAATTATTCCTGTTATTGTAAAAAAGAAATATCTATTTAAAGTGGCAGGAAGTATCAAACTAAAAAAAATAACCAAAATTCCGCCTATAGTCCAAAGTTTTCCTGCTAGAATGTGAGTTAATTTCCAAACTTCTTTACTTTCTAGTGTCCAAGGAGTTTTAATTCCTATAAAATAATTTTGCTGAATCACTTTGAAATAATTTCCCAAAGCAAAAAATAAAATTCCTAATAAAACTAATATCATATTTAAGTTTGAAAGCGTTTGTTCCTTTGAAATATAAATAATAAATAAAGCAAGAATCGACATAAATGAAACTAAAATAAATTTTAATTGGTGGTATTTTCTACCCATTAAATCAATACGTTTTTTAGGATCAATTTTTGGAATAATTAGTAGTAAACCATAAGTTAATATAGGTAAAAGCAATACAATCAATATCAAAGATGACTTTTCACCCCAAGAATCAATTTTTCCATCGATGTTAAAATGTGTTGGTATTTTTTCTGGCAATTTTTTCCAAACATAAAATAAGTAAAAAATCGGTAAAGCAATAATAGCAAGTAAAGGCAATTCTTTTTTTAAGTTGTTGTTCATTTTTATTATTTTTTTAAAGTTAAAATCCATTGCAAAACATCTTCCATAATTGTGGTATTTATGGAATAAATAACAAATTGTCCTTTTTTCTCTGACGAAATCAAATCGGCTTGTTTTAGAATATCTAAATGATGTGAAATACTAGGTTTTGAAATCTTAAAAAAATCAGCAATTTCTCCAGCTGCCATATCTTTTTCTTTCAATAAATCTAAAATTTCTCTTCTAGTTGCATCATTTAAAGCTTTGAAAATTGAATTCATTATTTATATATTTAGACAAATGTCTAAATATTATTTGAATTATCCAAATTAAAATGTAATTTATTACTTTTACAAAAAATAAATTATGCCAACCGATTGTATATCTTATCAAAAATCTAGATATTTCACAAAAATAATTGTAGATTATTTGAATGAAGATTCTAGTTTAAAACAATTTTACAATCGATTTCCTAATATTGAAAATTTTAAATTACAAATTGCAGAAAAAAATGGCAATTTTAAAATTGAAAATCGTCAAATTATAATTTCTGAATTAGAAAAACAATATCAAAATTTTGAAGTTTCTCAAACAACTTTAAACAATATTAAACTTTTAAAGAATTCCAACACTTTTACTGTAACTACAGGTCATCAACTTAATTTATTTACTGGACCATTGTATTTTTTATACAAAATTGTTTCTACAATAAACCTTTGCAAAGAATTAAAATCTAATTATCCAGATTATGATTTTGTTCCCATTTATTGGATGGCGACAGAAGATCATGACTTTGAAGAAATAAATTATTTCAATTTTACAACTAAAAAAATTAAATGGAATCGTGAAAGTTTTGGACCAGTTGGACGACTTTCAACTGATGGTTTGAAAGAAGTATTAGAACAATTTCAAAAGGAATTGGTAATTGGAGAAAATGCAACTTTTATCAAAAATTTATTTTCAAAATCCTATTTAGAACATACTAATTTGGCAGATGCAACTCGATTTCTAGCAAATGAATTGTTTAAAAAAGAAGGTTTAGTTATTATTGATGGCGATTCGGTAGCACTAAAAAAATTATTTATTCCATTTGTAAAAGAGGAATTATTAAATCAAACATCGTTTAAAAAAGTTTCAGAAACTGTAGAACATTTAAAAGAGTATAAAATTCAAGTAAACCCTAGAGAACTAAACTTGTTTTATATTGAAGATAATTTACGTGAACGGATAGTTTATGAAAACAATACATATAAAATAAACAACACAAATATTGAATTCTCAGAAACTGAAATTCTAGCAGAATTAGAAAATAATCCAGAGAAATTTAGTCCTAATGTAATTTTACGTCCATTGTACCAAGAAGTTATTCTTCCTAATATATGTTACATTGGTGGTGGTGGTGAAATTGCATATTGGCTAGAATTAAAATCTTGTTTTGAGGCCAACAACATTACTTTTCCAATCTTATTACTTAGAAATTCTGTTGTGTTAACAACTAAAAAACAAGTTGAAAAAATTGATAAACTGAGTTTAACTTGGATCGATTTATTTACAAATCAACAAGAATTATTTACTTTAAAAACTAAAGAATATTCTAACTTAAAAATAGATTTCACAGAGCAAAAAGAACATCTAAAAAAGCAATTTAATAAGCTTAATGCAATTGCAAATGAAACAGACAAATCCTTTATTGGAGCAGTAAAAGCGCAAGAAATAAAACAAATAAAAGGTTTAGAAAATCTTGAAAAAAGATTATTAAAAGCCGAAAAAAGAGTACATACAGAAACACTGGATCGAATATTATTATTGCAAAACGAGTTGTTTCCAAATCAAAGTTTACAGGAACGAAAAGCTAATTTTAGTGAGTTTTATAAAGATTTTGGAAGTCAATTTATTATTAAATTACTGGAAGAAATAAAACCATTAGAACAAGAATTTAAAGTAATCATTTTATAATTGTCAATCTTAAAAAAAGTAGTATTTTTGCACGAAATTTAAAAACAAAAAAATGGCTACAAATAGAACATTTACAATGATTAAACCAGATGGTGTTGAAAACGGACACATTGGTGGAATATTAAATATGATTACCGAAGGTGGTTTTAAAATAGTTTCTTTAAAATTAACTCAATTAACAGTTGCTGATGCTAAGGCATTTTATTCAGTTCACGCTGCAAGACCTTTTTATGGTGAGTTAGTAGAATTTATGTCTCGTGGACCAATTGTAGCTGCTATTCTTGAAAAAGAAAATGCAATTGAAGATTTTAGAACTTTAATTGGTGCTACAAATCCTGCTGATGCTGCTGAAGGTACAATTCGTAAAAAATATGCAAAATCTATTGGAGAAAATGCAGTTCACGGTTCAGATTCTGATGAAAATGCTGCTATTGAAGCTGCTTTTCACTTTGCTGGAAGAGAACAGTTTTAATAAAGTGTTCAGTATTCAGTACCGAAAATTCGGGATTAGTGTTCAGTAGAATATTCTAAAATTTTAAAATCCCATTTCGTTTTAAAAATGAAATGGGATTTCTCTTTTAAATAAGTTTTAAACATTTAAAAAAATTATACATTTAAACAATTTTAAACAATTTTAAACTTTGAATAAACAAACTTTTTTATCTCAAAACTAAGACAGTAACAACATCTTTTCTAAGTTCTTCATTTATCATTCTAATAATTTTATCTTTTCCAAAACTCAACTCTTCACGTAAAACAGACGAAGTTAATTTTACATAAAGTGTACTGCCTTTTAAAACAACTTCTTGTGTATAACTATTTACACCATTTCCCATCAAAGATTTCCAAGCTTGTTCAACATCAATTTTATCCATGCCAGATTCTAGTTTATTTGCTTGAATAAACTGCTTTAATACATCTGAAATTGAACTTTCGTTGCTTATCCTTTTTGCCATTTATGTAGATTAACTTTGTTTTGGTTTATTTAAAAAAATTAGTGTTTTTTTAATGAAAATGGAACTGGTTTTTTATAGTGATATTCAATATTATTATCGTTTTTTAAAACCAAATTACTATCTTTTACTTCAATAATTTCTTCTTTCCATTTTGCATAATTTGTAACATAATTTATGTAATAATTACCTTTTTCATTAGTTATAGAAATTGCTTCTTTAGAATTATTAGTTAAATAAGTTCCATCTAATTGTGGCATAACTTTTTTTCTAAAACCTTCTATTTTTTTGCTGTTCTTAGCATTTTTGAGCTCAAAAAAATCAATGGTTTCGTTTACTTTGTAATCTTTTTTATCTCCGTTTTCAAAAATTACTTTTTCAATTTCCCAATAACCATTTATTTTACTTATTTCTTTATCTGTAATAGCTTGTTTGCAAGAACCTAAAATTATACTAAGAAGTAAAAATACAATTGCTTTTTTCATGATTATAATAAAATCTAAAATTACAATTTTTTTTAAAGAATAAAAAAGTATTTTTGATTAAACCTTTTTAAATTTACATAGTCCTATTTAAAATCAACTGTCATGAAAAAATATTTTTCTTTCTTACTTTTATCATTATTTATATTAAGTTGTAGTTCTGATAAAACGGTGGATAATCCAATTATTACAGAAGAACAGATGTATTTTCCACCAAATGATGGTAGTACAACTTGGGAAACCAAATCTATTGCTAATTTATCTTGGAATCAAGATGCGGTGCAACCTTTGTTAGATTATTTAGAATTGAAACATTCTAAATCTTTCATTATTCTTGTAAATGGGAGAATTGTTATGGAAAATTATTTTAATGGACATTCAGCAACATCGCCATGGTATTGGGCAAGTGCAGGAAAAACTTTAACTTCAACAGTTACTGGAATTGCACAAGATGAAGGATTAATTAACATCAACAATAAAGTTTCTGATTATCTAGGAACTGCTTGGACAAGTGCTCCAATTGCAAAAGAAAACTTAATTACATGCAAAAATTTACTTTCCATGAATTCAGGATTAAATGATGCTTTGGGAGATGATGTTTCGCCAGCCAATCTTCAATATCTTGCTGATGCAGGAAATCGTTGGGCATATCACAATGTTTATGTTAAACTTCAAGATGTTATTGCTCAAGCAAGCGGACAAACTTGGCCAAATTATTTTAACACAAAATTGCGTGATAAAATTGGAATGACTGGCGGAAGTTGGATTAATTCTGGTGACGGATTGAGTGTATATTGGAGTACATCAAGAAATATGGTTCGTTTTGGACTTTTAGCTTTGAATAAAGGAAAGTGAAACGGAACAACAATAGTTAGTGAAAATTTCATGAATCAAGCATCAAATACATCGCAAACCATCAATCAATCTTATGGATATTTATGGTGGTTAAACGGAAAGACATCTTATCACTTACCTCAATCTCAATTACAGTTTCCAGGCACAATAATTCCTAGTGCTCCAATTGATATGTATTGTGCTTTAGGAAAAAATGATCAAAAAATTTATGTTGTTCCTAGCAAAAAAATGGTGATTATTAGAATGGGAGATGTTGCCGATGGTGTAAACTTTGCTTTATCAGACTTTGATGAAGTATTGTGGCAAAAGATAAATGCTTTGTATGAATAAATTTATTTAGAATTAAAGTGTTTAATCATTGCATAAATAAACAATACAAATGCTGAAAGTTGAAAAAACATTGCAAAATCTGATGAGAAATTTTCAATTATTTTACCAATTAATATAAAAGTAATTGCCATAATTATTAATTTTAATGGCGTAATTATTTTAAAAAAATTAAATATTTTTTTCATTAATTAACTACAAATTATTTAAAAAAGGAATCAACAAATTCAAATTTGTTAAACACTTGTAGGTCTTCAATTCCTTCACCTACTCCAATATATTTAACAGGAATTTGAAATTGATCTGAAATACCAATTACAACTCCACCTTTAGCAGTTCCGTCAAGTTTAGTGATTGCTAGACAAGTAACTTCTGTAGCTGCGGTAAATTGTGTTGCTTGTTCAAATGCGTTTTGTCCTGTAGAACCATCTAGAACTAAAAGTACATCGTGTGGCGCATCGTCTATAACTTTTTGCATCACGCGTTTTACTTTAGTAAGTTCATTCATTAAATTGACTTTATTGTGTAAACGACCAGCAGTATCAATAATAACAACATCTGCATTTTGAGAAACTGCACTTTGCAAAGTATCAAATGCAACTGATGCAGGATCACTTCCCATTTGTTGTTTCACAATTGGAACACCTACTCTATCAGCCCAAATTTGTAATTGATCTATTGCGGCAGCACGAAAAGTATCTGCAGCACCAAGAACGACTGAGTATCCAGATTTTTTTAATTGATATGCAAGTTTACCAATTGTTGTAGTTTTACCAACTCCATTAACTCCAACAACCATAATTACATAAGGTTTTTTGTTGGCTGGAATTTTAAATTCTGTTTCTTCACCAGATTTAGTTTCAGAAAGTAATCCTGCAATTTCATCACGAAGAATTTGATTTAATTCATCTGTTCCTAAATATTTATCGCTAGAAACTCGTTCTTCAATTCGTTTAATGATTTTTAAAGTAGTGTTTACTCCAACATCAGATGAAACCAAAATTTCTTCTAGATTGTCTAAAACCTCTTCATCAACTTTAGATTTTCCGGCAACTGCTTTAGTAAGTTTAGAAAAAAATGTAGTTTTTGATTTTTCTACAGCTTTATCTAAGCTTTCTTTTTTTTCTGATGAAAATATCCTTTTAAAAAAACTCATAATATTAATTTATGGTTTGTTATTTCTAATTTATTGTTGTTATTAATTTTTAATAGTAAAAAAATAACTTGTAACAAAGATAAAAATAAAAAAGCTACTTCCATAAGAAAGTAGCTTTGATATATATCTATTTAGGAATTATTTCTTTTTTAAGAAAGCATCCACTTCTTCTGGTGTCATAATGCTTTCTACGAAAGTATATGCGCCTGTTTTAGGAGATTTAACCATTCTTATAGCTTTGGTTAATCTTTTAGAAGATGTCTGTAATGTTGCAACGGTCTTTTTTGCCATGATTCAAATGAGTATTTAAATTTAAACTAAAGTAAAATTTCAAAAAAATGTTTAAAAATTTTACAAAAATAAAAATCTCTAATTATTTAATTTCTTTATGAACAGTCATTCTCTTTAAGATTGGATTAAATTTCTTAATCTCTAATCTGTCTGGAGTATTTTTTTTATTTTTATTTGTAATATAACGAGAAGTTCCTGGAAGTCCAGTTCCTTTATGCTCGGTACACTCTAAAATTACTTGAATTCTATTACCTTTCTTTGCCATTGTGCTTTATTTTTATTGGATAAGGATTATTTAATAAATCCGTTTGCTTTAGCTGTTTTTAATACAGCAGCAATTCCATTTTTATTAATCGTTTTTATTGTAGATGCAGCTACTCTAAGAGTAATCCATCTGTCTTCTTCTGGAAGATAGAAACGTTTTTTAACTAAGTTAACAGAAAATTTTCTCTTAGTTTTGTTCATAGCGTGAGAAACATTATTTCCTACCATCGCTCTTTTACCAGTAAGGTCACAAACTCTTGACATTTTGCTTATCTTTTTTCGTTATTCAATTTCGGTTTGCAAAGAAACAAAAAAGAAACCATTGAAGCAAAAATATTTTACAGATTTTTCAATATTTCTTTTTGAAGCATTTCTAATGCTTTATTTACTGTTCTATCTATCACTTTTTCACGTGGTTGACCAAAATTGAATTCTTCAATAATTATGTCATCTGGTGTTGCTAATGCAATAAAAACGGTTCCAACTAAAGCATCTGCGTCTCCTTTATTTGGTCCAGCATTACCTGTTGTAGCAATTGCATAATCAGTTTTCATTAGTTGTTGGACTCCAATTGCCATTTCTTTTCCAACTTCTGCACTTACTACAGAGTGATTATTAATTGTATCTTGTAAAACTCCTAGAACAGAAACCTTAATATCTGTTGCATAAGAAACTATACTTCCTCTAAAATATTTTGACGCTCCTGAAACTGATGTTATAACTTGAGCAATTTTTCCACCTGTGCAGCTTTCTGCTGTAGCAATAGTTTTTTGTTGTTGTGATAATAATCTTCCTAACACAACCTCAATAGTTTCATCTTCATCATAACCAACGATAATATCTGAAATTATTTTGGCTAATGAACTAACATTTTTTTCAATAGCATTTTCGAGAATTTCTTTTTCTGATCCGCGAGCTGTTAATCGCAAACGAACTTTTCCTGGTGATGGTAAATAAGCAAGTTTTATAAATTCTGGTAAGTTATTTTCCCAATTTTCAATTCGTTCTGCAATTAAGCTTTCGCCTTGACCATAAGTTAAAATTGTTTTATGAATAATATAAGGTCTTTTGTATTCTTTAACAATTTTTGGAATGACTTCATTTTCAATTATATACTTCATTTCATAAGGAACACCTGGAAGCGAAATATAAACGGTGTTTTCTTTTTTCATCCACATTCCTGGAGCAGTTCCCATTTTATTAAAAAGAACTTGACATTTTGATGGAACTAAAGCTTGATCACGATTAATTTGAGTAAGTGGACGTTTAAAAAATCCTTCAATTATTTCTTTTACATGTGCAAAAACATCTTGATTTTCTATTAATACATCCTCAAAATATTCACAAAATGTATGTTTTGTAATATCATCTTTTGTTGGACCTAAACCTCCAGTTATTATTACTAAATCGACTTTATTTTGAAGTGAAGAAAAAGTATCAAGAATATGTTTTTTATCATCGCTTATAGATAAAAACTCATGTGTTTGAACTCCTATTTTATCAAGTGATTTTGCTATAAAAGCGGAGTTTGTATCTATAATTTGTCCTATAAGAATTTCGTCGCCAATAGTTATTATGGTTGCCTTCAATGAATAATTAATTTTAGATTATGAAGTTAAATCTTGTTTGAAAAGCAATGATAATTTAAATGAAAAAATATAAAATCGCTTCAATTGGCTTAAAATAAATCTCAAGCCAATTAAAACAACTTATTAAATTTCAAAATCTTTTTTAATTTCTTTTATTGCTTTTTCAACTTGATCTTCAATACTTTCAAAAGTTGCATCAATTTCTTTTCGCTTTCCTTCTGCTCGTGTCCATGCTTCAACTTGAAGAATTTCTTCGTGAGCCATTGTCAAACCTAATAAATCAAGTGTTGGCTTTATTTTGTGAGCATAAGCATAAGCCAATTTATGATCTTTAGTTTTTATTCCTAGTTCTATTTGTTTCAAATCTTGTGGGACTTCAGTAACAAATAATGAGATGATTTGGGTTACAAATTCAGAATCATTGTCTGAAAGTGCGTATACTTTTGATAAATTATAATTTAATGCCATTATTTTATTTGTATTTTAAATAGTAGTTTTTTTTCAATAAATCCTTCGAGAACATCATTTGGTTTTACAGCTGCAACTCCTTCTGGTGTTCCTGTAAAAATGATATCACCAATTTTAAGTGTAAAATATTGTGAAACGTGAGCAATTAATTCGTCAATTTTCCACAACATGTGACTTGTATTTCCTTTTTGAACAACCTGTCCATTGTTAACTAATTCAAAGTTAATACTTTCTAATGAACTAAAAACTTTTTTCGGTAAAAAGTCACCTATTACCGCTGAACCGTCAAATGCTTTCGATTTTTCCCATGGCAAACCTTTTTCTTTTAGTTTACTTTGTAAATCTCGAGCTGTAAAATCTATCCCTAAACCTATTTCATCGTAATAATTATGAGCAAATTTTGGTTCAATATATTTACCAACTTTATTTATTTTTACTAATACTTCAACTTCGTGATGAATATCATTTGAAAATTCAGGTATTACAAAAGGATGTTGCTTCAATAAAACAGCCGAATCTGGTTTCATAAAAACTACTGGTTCTTCTGGTCGTTCATTTTGAAGTTCCTCAATGTGTTTTACATAATTTCTTCCGATGCAGATTATTTTCATTTTTTAGTAATTAGTAAAAAGTAATTAGTGATTAGAAAATGTTATTTACCAATCACTAATTACTAATCACTATTTTGTATTTAATTTTCTTAATTTTATTGCTGTTAAAACTTTCTTTGTATATAAAGGAAAATCTGCGCCTTGAATCCAACCATAATATCCTGGTTCTTTTTCTAAAACATCATCAACAAGTTGACTTTTATTTTTTCCGAAAGTAAAAATTTCTTTTCCTTCATTATTTAAAGCTATAAATCCTGCAAAATCAACTGATTTTTTTCGAGTTGTAAATTCAGATAATGATTTCATGTCGTTTTCTAAATCAGAATATCTGTCTAGTTGAGCTTTTAATATTTCATAAGTAGCCATAGTATCGGCTTCGGCTGAATGAGCATTTTCTAGATTTGAATCACAATAAAATTTTAATGCTGCGCTCAAAGTGCGTTCTTCTTTTTTGTGAAAAATAGTTTGAACATCTACAGAAACTCTATTTTTCATATCAAAATCAACTTCTGCACGAAGCATTTCTTCTGCAAGAAGCGGAATATCAAATCTATCAGAATTAAATCCAGCCAAATCAGAATCCTTAATCATGTTATGTACCTGCGATGCCAATTCTTTAAAAGTTGGTTCGTTGGCTACTTTTTCATTGGTAATTCCGTGAACCGCTGTTGTAGCTGCCGGAATTGGAATTGTTGGATTCACCAACCATGTTTTGCTTTCTTTATTTCCGTTAGGATAAACCTTTAATATTGATATTTCTACAATTCTATCTTTAGCAACTTCAATTCCTGTTGTTTCAAGATCAAAAAAGCAAATTGGTCTAGTTAATTTTAATTCCATTTGTAACATTTATTTGACAAATATAAAATTTTGAAGTTACCGTTAATCGATGTTTTCATTTTTTTTCATTTTTTTAAACAAAAAAACCCTTTCGTATATTGAAAGGGTTGATTTATAAAAACTTAACTATTAATATTCTCTATTTATATCAAAAGCTTCAAGGTAATCGGCAACTCTTTTTACAAAACTTCCGCCTAGTGCTCCATCTACAACTCTATGATCATAACTGTGTGACAAGAACATTTTTTGTCTAATTCCAATAAAATCTCCTTCTGGAGTTTCAATAACTGCTGGTACTTTTCTAATTGCTCCAAGTGCTAAAATTCCAACTTGAGGTTGATTTATTATTGGAGTTCCAAAAACAGAACCAAAAGTTCCAACATTTGTTACAGTATAAGTTCCGCCTTGAGTGTCGTCTGGTTTTAATTTTCCTGCTTTGGCGCGATTTCCTAAATCGTTAACCGCTTTTGCCATTCCAACAAGGTTTAACTGATCTGCATTTTTTATAACTGGAACAATTAAGTTTCCGTTTGGTAATGCAGCAGCCATTCCAAGATTTATATTTTTCTTTTTGATAATATAATCACCATCAACAGAAATATTCATTCCTGGAAAATCTTTTAAAGCTTTAGCAACAGCTTCCATCATTATTGGTGTGAACGTTAGTTTTTCTCCTTCACGTTTTTCAAAAGCTACTTTTACTTTTTCTCGCCACTTTACAATATTGGTAACATCAACTTCTATAAACGATTGTACGTGAGCAGAAGTTTGCACCGAAGCAATCATATAACCCGAAATAAGTTTCCTCATTCGGTCCATTTCCACAATTTCATCTCCACCATTTACAGAAACTGGAATAGCTTGAGTTGAAGGTTGCGAGTTTTGGGTTATGGGTTGAGAAACTGGAGTCTGAATTATTTGTGGTTTTTCAATATTGTCAGACTGAGTTTGACGAAGTCCAACATATTTTAAAATATCTTCTTTAGTAACCCGACCATCTTTGCCTGAGCCAGAAATATTTTCTAATTCAGAAACAGAAACACCTTCTTCTTTAGCAATGTTTTTTACTAAAGGTGAAAAGAATTTATCGCTTCCAGAAAAATCGGCTGTAGCAATATTTTCTTTGGCTGATTCTATTGTTTTAGAAACTTCTGTAACAGCAACTGGCATCTCGACTGCGCTCGATGTGACAGAACCTCTTTCGGCTGATGCACTTCCTCCTTCGGTTTCAATTATAGCAATTGTTTGACCAACTTTAACTACATCATTCACTTGAAATAATATTTCGGTTAAAGTACCAGAAACTTCACTTGGCACTTCACTATCAACTTTATCTGTTGCTATTTCAAGTACAGCTTCATCAGCAGCAATTGTTTCACCAACATTTTTTAACCAATTTGTAATTGTTGCTTCTGCAACACTTTCTCCCATTTTGGGTAATTTCAATTCAAACTTTGCCATATTTATAAACTAAAGTTGTGTTTTTTTATTATGATTGCAAAATTAGTAATTTTATCTTCATTTTGTAAAGAATATACTAATTTTTTAGTTGAATAATTTCTCCTCTATCTATTGAATTATTGCTTCCGATGATGTAATTTGAAGTAGAAATATAATTCTTAAATGTTAAATTCTTGCTATTATTGTAATTCATAAAATGAATTATTTCTTTATAACTAAATGATTTAGTGTCAAAAATTATTTCGATATTAGATTTTAAATCATTTTTAAATTGAGAAAAATCGTTTAAAATAGTTACTTTTTTTGATGAATTTAATTGCAATGAATCATTTGAAAAAATAACATATTCATCAATTTTTCTTTTTACTTCTTTGGTTTGATTTTTCTTAAATAACGAAAAAATTAATGCTCCAATTTTCATAAAAACATCAAAAAATATAGATTTATCAAAATGCTTTTTATAAAAAAACTGCATTGCTTCTTGAAAACGTTTCAAATAAGTTCCGTCACGAATTGTGCTTTCTCCTTTATAATGTATTACAGTAGTTTCATGAAAATAAAAATTATATTTTCCTTTTTTCAAAGCCATGTAACTCAAGTCAATATCATCTGAATACATGAAGCAATTTTCGTCAAAACCACCAATTTCATTGTATAATTCTCGCTTCATAAACATAAATGCTCCAACAAGAATATCAACTTTGCCACTTTGATTTTGTGTTAAATGTTGAGCATAATATTTATTAAATAATGAAACTTTTGGAAATAACTTATATAATGCAAAAATCTTAGTGATTGCAACCCATGGTGTTGGAATTCCGCGTTTGCTTTCTGGCAGAAAATTTCCTGTTCCGTCAATTAATTTACAACCTATAATTCCAGTATTCAGTTGCCAGTTTTTAGTATTTAGCATTTTAGTAAATGTGTCTTCGGCAACAACTGTATCAGGATTTAAAATACAAATATATTCGCCTTTGGCTTGAGTAACACCACTATTATTACCTTTTGGAAAACCTAAGTTTGATGAGTTTTCGATGAGTTTTACTTTAGGAAAAAACTTTTTTATCATTGTGCAACTATCATCTGATGAATTGTTGTCGATTACAATTATTTCGCCATCAATTCCTTCAAGTGCTTTTTGAACACTTAAAACGCATTGCTCTAAAAAATAGCGCACATTGTAATTTAGGATGATAACTGATAGTTGCATTTGACAAATATAATCTACTTTTGCAAAAAAATACAATTGTGAATTACCTTTCTGTAGAAAACATATCAAAATCATTTGGCGAAAGAACTTTGTTTAAAGACATTTCGTTTGGAATAAATAAAGACCAAAAAATTGCTTTTATAGCCAAGAATGGATCGGGTAAAACCTGTATTATGAAAATAATAAATGGTGAAGATAAACCGGATACTGGTCAAGTTGTGATAAGAAAAGAAATTAAAATGGCATTTCTATCACAAGTTCCGCAATTGCAAGATGAATTGACTGTAGAGGAAAGTATTTTTGCTAGTGATAATGAGATTCTTCATGTAATTGAACGTTACGAAAAAGCAATAGAAAATCCTGATGATGCAGAAGCTTATGAAAAAGCGTTTGACGATATGGATCGTTTTAATGCTTGGGATTTTGAAACACAATTCAAGCAAATTCTTTTCAAATTGAAATTGGAAGATTTTAAATTGAAAGTAAAAAATATGTCTGGCGGACAAAAAAAACGTCTTTCATTGGCTATTATTTTAATAAATCGTCCAGAGTTATTGATACTTGACGAACCAACAAATCACCTTGATTTAGAGATGATTGAATGGTTAGAAAGCTATTTTACAAAAGAAAATATCACTTTGTTTATGGTAACCCATGATAGATTTTTCTTAGAAAGAGTTTGTAATGAAATTATAGAACTCGACAACGGAAAATTGTATCAATACAAAGGAAATTATAGTTATTATTTAGAGAAAAAAGAAGAACGAATTGCCTCTGAAAATTCTAGTATTGATAAAGCACAGAATCTTTTTGTAAAAGAATTGGCTTGGATGCGACGTCAGCCAAAAGCGCGAACTACAAAATCAAAATCGCGTCAAGATGATTTTTATGTAATTAAGGAAAAAGCAGAAAGTAGACGAAAAGAAAATAAAGTTGAACTAGAAATTAATATGGAACGTCTTGGAAGCAAGATAATTGAGTTACACAAAATTTCTAAAAAATTTGGCGATAAAAAGATTTTAGAAAATTTTAGTTTCGATTTTCAACGTGGTGCAAGAATTGGAATTATTGGGAAAAACGGAACAGGAAAATCGACTTTCTTAAATTTAATGACGCAAACTATTCCAACAGATTCTGGAAAAGTGATAACTGGTGATACTATTAAAATTGGATATTACACACAAAGCGGAATTAATCCAAAACCTGGTCAGCGAGTTATTGATATTATTAAGGAATACGGAGAATATATTCCGTTGATGAAAGGAAAATTGATTTCGGCTTCGCAATTACTAGAGCGCTTTTTATTTGATAGCAAAAAACAATATGATTTTGTAGAAAAACTTTCTGGTGGAGAATTGAAACGACTTTATTTATGTACGGTTTTGATTCAGAATCCAAATTTTTTAATTCTTGATGAACCAACCAATGATTTGGATATTGTAACTTTGAATGTTCTAGAAAGTTTTTTATTGGATTTTCCTGGATGTTTACTTGTTGTTTCTCACGACAGGTATTTTATGGATAAAATTGTTGATGATTTATTCGTTTTTCGTGGTGACGGAATTGTAGAGAATTTTCCAGGAAACTACTCAGATTTTAGAGCATATGAAGATTCGGCTGAACCTGCAAATAAAGACGATAACAAGGAAAAAAATAATTGGAAACAAGCAAAAACTATTTCGGCTGGATTGAATTTTAACGAACAAAAAGAATTTAATAAAATAGAGAAAGAAATAAAAGATTTAGAACATCAAAAAAAGCAAATAGAACAATTATTTTCTGACGGAAAAGTTGCCGATAACGAAATTGAAACTAAAGCAATCGAATTACAAAAAGTTATCAATTTGAAAGAAGAAAAAGAAGAACGTTGGTTTGAACTTTCTAGTAAAATGGAATAATAAAAAGTAATCAGTGAATAGTAATTAGTGAATCGTTTGACTAATTATTAGTCACTTTTCACTAATCACTACTAAATGATATTTCAAATAAAATCATACATCAACTTCCTTTGGAACTCCAAAAATGAACACGGAGTGCATTCGCCATTTGTATTTGAATTGGTTACCAAATGTTTTTATGATAAAACGATTTATCCTGAATATTTAATACTAAAAAACTACAGAAACTCTCTTTTAGAAAACAAAAACACAATTGAAGTTACCGATTTTGGTGCTGGTTCAAAAGTTTTTAAAAGTAATACTCGAGCTATAAATCAAATTGCAAAAAACGCTGGTGTTTCTTCAAAAAGAGCAGAATTGTTGTTTAGAATTACACAGTATTTTCAGCCAGAGAATATCCTTGAAATTGGAACATCTTTAGGTTTAGCAACTTCAGCTTTATCATTAGGAAATAAAAATTCTAAAATTATTACTTTAGAAGGTTGTCCAAATACAATGTCAATTGCAAAAAATCAATGTCAATTGCAAAATCTAAATAACATTGGATTTGTAAATACTGAATTTTCAAGTTATCTGAGTAACTGCCAACTGAAAACTGAAAACTGCCAACTAATCTACTTCGACGGAAACCATTCTAAAAATGCAACATTAAATTATTTTGAGCTTTTACTTCCAACAATCACCAATGATTCTATTTGGATTTTTGACGATATTCATTGGAGTAAAGATATGGGAGAAGCATGGAAAAACATAAAAAACCATCCAAAAGTTACCATTACAATTGACACTTTTCAATGGGGAATTGTTTTTTTTAGAATTGAGCAAAAGAAAGAACATTTTGTAATTAGAACATAAAAAAAGCTACCATTTCTGATAGCTTTAAAATTTACTTTTTAGAACCTGTTGATGCCTTTGAAACTGTAGCTTGAGCTCTAGCTGCAAATGTTCCAGAAGCGACTTTTCCACCATTAGATTTTGCAGTTGCTGATTGAATTCTTGAAGCTGCAGCACTTGACATTTTTGAATTTTTTGACATAATAAATTAAATTTTAGTTGTTAATATTATACAATATATTGCAAACTAAATACCAATTTATTAATTCTAAAATTAAATTAATATTAAGCAAATATTAATTAATTTATAACATAAAAAAAATGACAACCTTCCCAGATCGTCATTCTTCCATTGAATTAATAATTGTAACTATTCTTTAGCTTCAGATGTTTCTCTACTTTTTGCACCAACTCTGTTTAATTTAAACATTGGTCCAAATTTAAATTTAATTGAAGCAATTTTTCCATTATCCTCAGCTGATAAACCTTCTTTTTCAACAGTGTTTTTTCTGTTGTCTAAAGCTTCATACATCAATTTTATTTCATCATAATCTTCTCTAGAAAAGTCTCCTTTGTTATCTTTATAAGCTTGAAAAAAGGTATCATAAACATTTAAAATATTATCTTTATTTACCCAAGCAAAACTCATGTCGTTACCAATTTTTCCGGCTCCAAATAATCTATCTCTCAATAATTGACTCGGACTAGTTTTAACAACTACATCAGCAACTGGTGTGCTTTTAGCTTCAATACTAGCTTTAAATTCAATGTATTTAGTATTAGAAGCATCTATTTTCATTTGCGCAGAAGATCTAGATTCATCATCTAGTTTAACCAAGGCTTCGTTGGCATTAGTTGTTCTCATTTCATAATCAGCAGCAATTTGGTCCCAATTGGCTTCCATATCATCTGCATTAACCATTTTTAGAGAATCTACATAATTTTCTAATTCACTAATCCTTTTATCAGCCATTTCTTTTTCTTCATTTTTACAAGAAGACATACCGATAAAAATCATTGATAACAATCCAAATTTTAATACATTTTTTTTCATAATAAATAAGTTTAAATATTTAATGTAAAACTACTCACAACATCAAAATGTGATGTTATACAATTAACTATTAACTTTACATAATTTTCATTTCTCTAATTGAAGTTGTAACTTTATCAAGTTTTAAACTACTAATAATGTATTAGTCAAAATATAATATGTCAAATTCTCTTATAAACATCACCAATATTAAACGTGATTTCATTCTTGGAAGCGAAATAATAAACGTTTTAAAAGGCATCGATTTACAAATAAATAAAGGCGAATATGTAGCATTAATGGGACCAAGTGGTTCAGGAAAATCTACTTTAATGAACCTTTTAGGTTGTCTAGACACGCCAACATCTGGAACTTATATTCTAAACGGAAAAGATGTTTCTCAAATGCACGACGACGATCTAGCAGAAATTCGCAATAAAGAAATTGGCTTTGTTTTTCAAACATTTAACCTATTGCCTAGAACAACAGCTTTAGATAATGTTGCTTTACCAATGATTTATGCAGGATATTCTAAATCTGAAAGAAATCTAAGAGCTACCGAAGTATTAACACAAGTAAACCTTGATGATAGAATGGATCATCAACCCAATCAACTATCTGGTGGTCAGCGTCAGCGAGTTGCAATTGCTCGTGCTTTGGTAAACAAACCTTCGATAATTCTTGCCGATGAACCAACAGGAAATCTTGACAGTAAAACATCCGAAGAAATAATGAAACTTTTTGGAGACATTCATGCCAACGGAAACACTGTAATTCTTGTAACTCACGAAGAAGACATTGCCAAATATGCACATCGAATAATTCGTTTGCGTGACGGTTTAATAGAAAGTGATAATTTAAATGTTGGACATTTATAGTTTCATTAGAAGCGAATCTTTCTGGCTTTATCCTCAATCCATTTTCCTGCCATACGAAGTAGTCTCGAAAAAAACGAGAGCTACTTTCTTCTGTCAGGGCTAATTGGCAATCATTATTAATTTTTGCTACATTTGAAAATCAAAAATCATAGTTTAAAATTCAACTTTAAACTTTTAAAAACTTTTAATTTTTTAAACTACTCATGAAAGTATATACAAAAACAGGAGATAATGGCACAACATCACTTTTTGGAGGCACAAGAGTTCCCAAAGACCATATTCGTATAGAAAGTTATGGCACTGTAGACGAATTAAATTCTCATATAGGATTAATTCGCGACCAAGAAATGAACCAACATTATAAAAAAATCCTTATAGAAATTCAAGATAGATTATTTACCGTTGGAGCAATTCTAGCAACACCACCAGAAAAAGAAACTTTAAAAAATGGTGAAAAGCGACTTCAGAATTTAGGAATAATAGAATCTGACATTGAACTTCTAGAAAATGAAATTGATGCTATGGAAGATTCGCTACCGCAAATGACACATTTTGTACTTCCTGGCGGACACACAACTGTGTCATATTGTCACGTTGCACGTTGCGTATGTCGTCGTGCAGAACGTTTAGCAGTACATTTAAGTCATAATGAACCAGTTGCTGAGATTGCAATTAAATACTTAAACCGACTTTCTGACTACCTTTTTGTATTGGCACGAAAGTTGTCTCATGACTTGAACGCTGATGAAGTGAAATGGATACCGAGAAAGTAGTATTCAGTGATCAGTTTTTAGTATTCAGTTTTTTTAGCTTATTATTTGATAATTAGTTTCAAAATTTATTAAAATGTGTTTTAAGTTTTATTTTTTTTTTTAAATAAAACTTTAAAAAATTCTATTGAAACTGAATACTAAAAACTAATGACTGAATACTAAAAAAAACACGTTCTTAAACATAATTGAAAAATAATTAAAAAAAAACTTGACTTTTTCAGTAATAAATTTATTTTTGCACAAATTAAAACCCAAAGAAGATGTATTGGACATTAGAATTAGCATCGTATTTAAGTGATGCACCGTGGCCTGCTACCAAAGATGAACTTATAGATTACGCAATTAGAGCTGGTGCGCCGCTTGAAGTTGTCGAAAACCTTCAGTCAATTGAAGACGAAGGAGAAATATATGAATCAATGGAAGAAATTTGGCCAGATTATCCAACCGACGAAGATTATCTTTGGAACGAGGATGAATATTAAAAAATAAACTAACACAACAGAAGAAAAGTCTCCATTGGGGCTTTTTTTTTGTTTAAATTTGCATCCCGAAGTATCGGAACTTTAAAAAAATAAATACAAACCATATTATGAGTTTCATAAATAGCATTATTAAAGCATTTGTAGGAGATAAATCTCAAAAAGATGTAAAATTAATACAACCATTAGTTACTAAAATAAAATCTTTCGAAAATGCTCTTATTGCATTATCACATGATGAATTAAGAGCTAAAACATCACTATTCAAAGAAAAAATAAAACTTGCAAGAGCAGAAAAAGATGCAAAAATAGCATCCTTAAAGCTTGAAGCAGAAGGTATTTCTGATATTGATAAAAGAGAAGACATCTATAATGCTGTTGATGCTCTTGAAAAAGAAGCTTATGATATTTCTGAAAAAGTATTATTAGAAATTCTTCCAGAAGCTTTTGCAGTTGTTAAAGAAACTGCAAGACGATTTAAAGAAAACGCTTCTATAACTGTTAATGCAAGTCCAAAAGACAGAGAACTTTCGGCAACAAAACCATACATAACTCTTAACGGAGAAACTTCTACTTGGGCAAACTCATGGAATGCTGCAGGAAAAGAAATCACATGGGATATGATTCACTATGACGTTCAGTTAATTGGTGGAATTGTATTACACGAAGGTAAAATTTCTGAAATGCAAACTGGTGAAGGAAAAACTTTGGTTGCAACACTTCCACTCTATCTTAATGCTTTAACAGGAAACGGAGTTCACTTAGTAACTGTAAATGATTATCTAGCAAAACGTGATAGTACATGGAAAGCACCATTGTTTGAATTTCATGGTATAACTGTAGATTGTATTGATAACCATTCACCAAATTCTGATGCTCGAAGAAAAGCGTATGAAGCAGATATAACTTATGGTACAAATAACGAATTTGGTTTTGATTATTTGAGAGATAACATGGCACACTCGCCAGAAGATTTAGTTCAAAGAAAACATAATTATGCTATTGTTGACGAGGTTGACTCGGTATTAATTGACGATGCAAGAACACCATTGATTATTTCTGGACCAGTTCCTGATGGTGACAGACATGAGTTTAATGAATTGAAACCAAAAATTGAAAATCTATTTAGTTTGCAACGTCAATTGGCAAACGGATTTCTTACCGAAGCTAAAAAATTAATAAAAGAAGGAAATACCAAAGATGGCGGTTTTCAATTATTAAGAGCATATCGTTCTTTGCCAAAAAACAAAGCATTGATAAAGTTTTTAAGTGAAGAAGGAATAAAACAATTGCTTCAAAAAACTGAAAATCAATACATGCAAGACAACAATCGCGAAATGCCAAAGATTGATGAAGCACTATATTTTGTAATTGAAGAAAAAAACAATCAAGTTGAATTGACTGATAATGGAATAAAATATTTATCACAAGATACCGATGAAACATTTTTTGTTCTTCCAGATATTGGAACTGAAATTGCTGCTATAGAAAAGCAAAATCTTGAAAAAGATAAAGAAGCTGATGCCAAAGAAAAATTATTTCAAGATTTTGGAATAAAATCTGAAAGAATTCATACCCTAACACAAATACTAAAAGCATATACTCTTTTTGAAAAAGATGTAGAATATGTAATTATGGATAATAAAATTCTAATTGTAGACGAGCAAACAGGTCGTATAATGGATGGAAGACGTTATTCTGACGGTTTACACCAAGCTATTGAAGCTAAAGAACAAGTTACAATTGAAGCTGCGACACAAACATTTGCTACAATTACATTACAAAATTATTTTAGAATGTATAGTAAACTTGCCGGTATGACTGGAACAGCCGTTACAGAAGCTGGAGAGTTATGGCAAATTTATAAATTAGATGTTGTAGAAATTCCAACTAATCGCGGAATGTCAAGAATAGATAAAGAAGATTTAATTTATCGTTCTGTTCGTGAAAAATTCAATGCAGTAATTGAAGATGTAACACAACTTTCGGCAGCAGGAAGACCAGTTTTAATTGGAACAACCTCAGTAGAGATTTCAGAATTATTGAGTCGAATGTTAAAAATGCGTGGTGTTGCTCACAACGTATTGAATGCAAAAATGCACAAACAAGAAGCGCAAATTGTTGAAGAAGCTGGAAAATCTGGAGTAGTAACAATAGCAACAAATATGGCTGGTCGTGGAACCGATATTAAACTTTCGCCAGAAGTAAAAGCTGCTGGTGGATTGGCAATTATTGGTACAGAACGACATGATTCTCGTCGTGTTGACCGTCAGTTACGTGGTCGTGCTGGTCGTCAAGGTGATCCTGGAAGTTCACAATTTTATGTTTCATTAGAAGATAATTTGATGCGCCTTTTTGGTTCAGATAGAGTTGCCAAAGTTATGGACAGAATGGGATTGAAAGAAGGTGAAGTGATTCAACATTCTATGATGACCAAATCTATAGAACGTGCACAGAAAAAAGTAGAAGAAAATAATTTTGGCACACGTAAACGTTTATTAGAATATGATGATGTTATGAACGCACAACGAGAAGTTGTATACAAACGTCGTCGTCATGCCTTACATGGTGAACGTTTAAAACTTGATATTGCCAATATGATGTATGACACTTGCGAAGTAATCGTTGGTGATAACAAATCAATAGGTGATTTTAAAAACTTTGAATTCGAATTAATTAGATATTTTTCAATAACATCTCCAGTTTCTGAAACAGAATTTTCAAAATCATCTGAAATGGAATTGACAGGAAAAGTATACAAAGCTGCAATGCAATATTATACTGAAAAAACAGAAAGAAGCGCTAGAGAAGCTTTACCAATTATTTCTAATGTATATGAACAAGAAGGTAATAAATTTGAACGAATTATTGTTCCATTTACTGACGGAATTAAATCTTTGAATGTTGTTACCGATTTGAAAAAAGCTTATGATTCAAATGGTGCACAATTAGTTGCCGATTTCGAAAAAAACATAACATTAGCAATAGTTGACGAAGCTTGGAAAAAACATTTGCGCAAAATGGACGAATTGAAACAATCGGTTCAATTGGCAGTTCATGAACAAAAAGATCCTTTATTAATTTATAAATTAGAAGCATTTAAATTGTTTAGAACTATGCTTGATGGCGTTAACAAAGAAGTAATTTCATTCTTGTTTAAAGGCGATTTACCACAACAAAATAAAATTCAAGAGGCAAAACAAGAAGTTCGCAAAAAAGAAAATTATATAGAAAGTAAAGATGAAATTCCAAATAACGATACACTTTCAGAGCAAAATCGTGAAGCTGGACAAACACAACAACGTCAAGTTACCGAAACAATAGTTAGAGAAACTCCAAAAATAAACCGTAATGATACTGTTACTATAAAACATATTATAAGCGGAAAAACCGAAAGTATGAAATTTAAAAAAGCCGAAGGTTTGCTCTCTGGTGGCGAATGGGTTATTGTTAATAAATAAATAAGGTTCTGTTTTAAATAAATATATCCTCAATTGTATAAAAACAATTGAGGATTTTTTTTACATTTGAAATGATAACTATTAAGCAAATGGTTTATGAAAATTGGTATTCGATTTCTTTTATTTATTTATACAATCTTATTTGTAATAGGATGTAAATCTGTGATAAAAAAACAAATTGAAAGAAGTTCTTTGTCTGCAAACGATTCAATAAAAATCACTTCTTTTGAAATTCTTCCAACTGATTCAGATTCTATTTTATTGAGTAAATTTTTGAACTTCAAAAAAAAGATTAGTACAAGTGATTCTTCTTCGGTAAATTATTATGAAAACAAATTATTTTATCCTAAAGATTCTACTTTTAAAATAATAAATCTCTATGGTGATTACTCTGGTGGCGCAACTTACAATCCATTTGCTGAAAGCTATATCATTTATAAAAACAAATTGTGCAAACAAGAAATTGAAGGAGAAACCTTAAAAATTGAAAAAAAATCTGATACTACTTATCAGATTAATGTAGATGATTTTTGGCGACTTGGTAGTAATTTCAATTCTTACACTGTTTCATTTGGAAAGGATTCTGTATCTATTGAAAAAAACTCAAAAAACTAATAGTTTACATTACAAATTCAACATTAATTATCAACTTGAAAAAAAACTGATTAAAAGTAAAAATGAAATTTCAAATGTTTATTTATTACACTATTTTTATTTCATCAACGTTACACATTTATGAAAAAAATAGTTTTAGTAGTTTTACTTTTTAGTTTTATTTCCTATTCCCAAGATGATGATAAAATCATTTATGATTGGAATAATATGGTAAGTGCAAAAATAATTGAGATTGAAAAAGATGCAAATAAAAATGAATATGGCATTTTAAACAATCAATTTAACGACAAGCCACAAATAAATAATAGGGATTTTAAAATATTAAAATCATTATTAAAATTTGACTCTACAAGTTATGATACAATGAAAGAAAAAAGACAAATTCTATTGCAAATAACATTCAAAAATGAAATTGTTATTTTTTTGTTACATTTAAATCAAGTAACATTATTTGACTTACGTCCAAATAAATTTAATTTTATTAGAATATTTAACGGAGAAAAATTCAAAGAATTTATATCAAACTATTTAAATAAAAATAAGTAATATAATTTTATTTCATACATTTACATTAAATAAAAACAGATAATAACCATTAAAAAATAAAATCATGGCAAAGAGTCAAGACGCAAAAAAAACAGAAAAAAAAGAACCTTTAAAAACTGCTAAAGAAAAGAAGGCAGAAAAAAGAGATAAGAAAAACAGTCCAAAACGTGATTAAAAAAAATAATCCTTAATTGTAATTTCAGTTAAGGATTATTTCATTTTTAAAGAAAATTATAATCAATTTATCCAAATAACATGAAAAAAATAATCTCATTAATTGCATTGGTTTTTTTATTTTCATTTTCAAAAACTGTTGAAAAGCTTGAAAATGGCACTTATAAAGTTGAATTAGATAAAAAGTATAAAGAAATTGGAATGAATGATTATGAATTTACTCTAGAAAACGAGAAGTTTTTTTACAGATTAAATGATGTTAAAGAAACTTTTTTAATAAAATGGATTGATGAAAGTTCATTTATTGTTGAAGGATTAACAGGACCAATGAATCCTAATAAGCTAGAAAAGAAAATGATGGAAGAAGCTTTTTTCTTTTTCAAAATAACTAAGCATGATGGAAATGTATATTATTTTACTTTAGGAGAAGATAAAGATGAATATCCAATTTATACAGGAAAGTTTATTAAAAAATAATAATTACAAATTTATATATCATCAGGAAAAATCTTTCCAGGATTTAAAATATTATTGAAATCAAAAACAGATTTTATTCTAGACATTAATTCTAAATGTGTTTTAGAAAAAGCTATATCCATAAAGTTTTTTTGCACATAACCTATTCCGTGTTCACCAGAAAGTGTTCCTTTTAATGAAACAGTTAATTCAAAAATTTCTCTAATTCCAAGCGGAACTTGAGTTTGCCAATTATCATCTGTCATTTCACCTTTTATGATGTTTACATGCAAATTTCCATCTCCTGCATGACCATAACAAACAGATTTGAAACCATATTTATTTCCAATTTCTTTAATGCCACTAAGTAATTTTGGCAATTCATATCGTGGTACAACAGTGTCTTCTTCTTTATAAATCGAATTCGCTTTTACTGCTTCGGCAACACTTCTTCGCATTTTCCAAAGTGCAGTTTTTTCATCTTCTGTATCTGCAAATAAAACTTCATCGATTTCAAATTGTTCAACTACTGACAGAATTTTCTCGGCTTCGAGCATTAATATTTCAGGATAATTACCATCAACTTCAATAAGTAAATGTGCTTCTATAGAATCTTTGACTTTAATATTAATATTTTCATTGTATTTCAATGTCCAATCAATAGCATCGCGTTCCATAAATTCTAATGCACTCGGAATAATTCCTGCTCTAAAAATTGCAGAAACTGCTTCGCAAGCTTGGTTTGCTTTGTAAAACGGAACCAACATTAAGACATTATGAGTAACTTTTGGGATTAATTTAAGAACAATCTTAGTAATAATCCCCAATGTTCCTTCGCTACCAACCATTAACTGGGTAAAATTATATCCTGTTGAATTTTTTAAGGTATTTGCTCCAGTCCAAATGATTTCGCCATTGGGTAAAACAACTTCAAGATTCAATACATAATCTTTAGTTACTCCATATTTTACAGCTCTTGCTCCACCAGCATTTTCGGCAACGTTTCCTCCTATCCAACAACTTCCTTGACTGCTTGGATCTGGCGGATAAAACAAACCTTTTTCAGCAACAGCTTCACGAAGAACTTGAGTTATAACTGCTGGTTCAACAATAACTTGAAGATTTTTTTCATCAATATCCAAAATTTTATTCAATCGTTCTAAAGACAAACCAATTCCTTCATAAATACTCAAAGAACCACCACTTAAACCGGTTCGAGCACCAATTGGTGTAGTTGGAATTTTATATTCGTTGGAAATTTTTAAAATCTCTGAAATTTCTCTAGCATTTGCTGGTTTAACAACTACATTGGGTGGAAAAATATAATCTTCGGTTTCGTCATGACCATAATGATTTCTTGTTTCTTCATCTATAAAAACATAAGAAGAACCAAGAATAGTAATTAATTTTTGAAGGATTTCTGGATTGAGTTGCATCTAATTTAAATTGATTTGTAAAATTAATTTATTTAATATTGAAATACAATTTTGTTATATATAAAAAACATTAATGCCCTATAAAAAAAACTCTCG
>NZ_JAYVFH010000147.1:0-10967 GCF_043773265.1 Flavobacterium sp.
AAAAACAGAGCTAACAAGTTAAAGCGATTCTTCGTTCGTAAGAATGACTAGAAGACTGTAAATGATTCGTGAAAATTGTTGTAATTTGTGGTAAAATAATAAATTATTAAGTTATGAAAAATATAAAAATTAAAATTCTACTACTTTTTTTACTTTCGTTAGTTTCTTGTACTTCAACTAAAACAGCACTTTTTGACCAATATTCGTATCAAAAAGCGACTGAGCTAAAAGTAGAAACATCCAACCTTATTGACAAAGCTACTACATCTTACAGTGCTAACAAATTGCAAATAGACAAGTTATTACTTGATGTAGAAAAGCTAGTAGAATACGAAAAAAACAAACCCAATAACGAAATTTCGTTTGCAATGTGGACCATTCTAAACGATAAAGAAAAAAACCTTTTAGCAGGATTTTTCAAACGTTGGGAAGAGAAAGATAAACTATCAGCAACATTTTCGCAAGAAGCTAAAAAACAAGTGCTTGAAGCTTTTGATTTGTTAATTCAATATGAAGTTAAAAAAGATAAAGAATCGGCAAACTTACTTTTAAATCTTATAAACAGTCAAAAATAAAAGTCATGGATATAGAAAAATTAATAGCCGAAATTAAGGCACAACTACAAGTGCTTTTTCAAGAAAATTATAAAGATTTTGTTCCAGAATTGGAGAAAGATATTACCGCTTTTTTAAAATTATCTAAAATTAAATTTGAACGTTGGACATTGCTTTTAGTAGACAAATCGTTAACTCAAGAAGAATTTGAGTGGTTGGTAAAAAGTCAAAAAAACTTATTGGTTTTAGAAGCATTACAAACTGCTGGATTGTCTAAAATTAAAATAAATAATTTAAAAAACTCTATCATTAAAGTTATTGTTAATACTACTGCCAAAGCTGTTTTGGCTGGTTTGTAATTATAAAAAGTATGGCAAAAAAAATTAGAATATTAAGTTTAGATGGTGGAGGAATTAGAGGAATAATATCTTGTGTAATCTTAAAATATATAGAAGAACAACTTCAAAAATTAGACAATCCAAATGCAAAATTGGGCGATTATTTCGATTTAATTGCAGGAAGTAGTACAGGCGGAATTTTGGCAGCAATATTATTGTTTCCAGACAATACTAAAACCGCAAAATTTTCAGTTCAAGAAGCATTAGATTTATATGCAAAGCGTGGTGAAGATATATTTGATGTTCCTTTTTGGGAAAAAATAATAAATCCGTTTGGACTTTTTAACGAAAAAATATCAGACGAAATGCTTGAACAACAACTGTTTGAGGTTTTTGGAAACCTTGAACTTAAAGATTTTATAAAACCTTCACTCATAACTTCTTATGATGTTTCGCAACGCAGAGCAAAATTTTTTACAAGTCACGATGCCAGCGATTTACTAGAAAATTTTTATGTAAAAGACGTTTGTAGAGCAACATCGGCAGCGCCAACTTATTTTGAGCCAGCACAAATTAAATCGCTTTACGGACAAGAATTCACCTTGATTGATGGTGGCGTTTATGCCAATAATCCAACTTTGTGTGCCTATGCAGAAGCACGAAAAATAGAATTTTCAAAAATATTAAATGATATTGAAAAACCAGACAAACCGTCTATAAAAGATATGATTATAATTTCTGTGGGAACAGGAACGGTTTTAAAAGAATACCAATTTGAAGAACTTGAAAATGCAGGAAAACTAAAATGGATAACACCACTAATAGATATTTTACTTTCATCAAATGTTGAAACGGTAGATTATCATTTGCGAAAAATGTATGAAACATTAAGTCATAGAAATTGTAAAAATTATCATCGATTGATGCCATCGTTACAAAATGCTTCTCCAGAAATGGACGACACATCTTCAGAAAATATATTTGAACTTTTGCAAGCAGGATTTTCGTTTGTTAATGAAAATAAGGAACAATTGGCAGATATTGCAAAGAAATTGATTAGAAATAAGTAAATGATTTAATCTATTTGATTTTATAGTAATTTAACTTCGTTTTTTTTTGATATTAATCCCTAAATAATTTGTTAATCATTAGCATAATTATATATTTGCACGTTTCAAAAAACGTGTAGCGTGGTATTTTTTATGATTTTTATTGAAAATCAATAAATTACCTTGTCATTACGGCGTTTTTTTAAATTCCAACAAACAAAAATTAATTAATTTTTAGTAATAATGCAGAATAAAGGACTTATTAAATTTTTCGCAATTCTATTTGCACTGGTAAGTATTTACCAACTTTCTTTCACCTTTGTTTCAAACAAGGTACAAAATGATGCTAAAACTTTTGCTGGTGGAAACCAAGATAAAGAAGTAAAGTATTTAGATTCAATTAGTAAAGAAAAAGTTTTTAGTTTAGGAGTTACCGATTATACCTTTGAAGATGTAAGAAGTAAACAAATTAATAAAGGTCTTGACCTTGAAGGAGGAATAAATGTTATTCTTCAAATATCAGTAAAAGATGTTTTGATTGGATTATCTAACGATTCAAAAAATCCTATATTTAACAAAGCATTAGAAGATGCAAAATTAAATCAAAGAGGAAATCAAAGTTATCTTGATGCTTTTTTTGATGCATTTGATGCTATAAAAGGTTCAACAAAATTGGCTTCGCCAGATATTTTTGCAAATAGAAATTTTGACGATAAAGAAATTGATTACAAATCGACAGATGATCAAGTTAAAAAAGTATTGATTAAAAAAGTTGAAGAATCTGTTGAAAGTGCTTTTGGAGTTCTTAGAAGTCGTATCGATAAATTTGGTGTAACACAACCTAATATTGCTAAACTTGGTCAAACAGGTCGTATTTTAGTTGAGCTTCCAGGTGCAAAAGATGTTGATCGTATAAAAAAATTATTGTCAAGCAAAGCCGAATTAGAGTTTTGGGAAACTTATAAAATTGAAGAAATTGGTCAGTTTTTAATGTCGGCAAATGATGCATTAAAAATTACAGAAAAAAATATAGCAACTGCGGAAGTAAAAACTATTAAAAAAGACACTTTAGATAAATTACTAACAGATGCTGATAAAAAAGATTCAACAGCTGCAAAAAAAGGTGATAATCCTTTATTAGATAAATTTGTATCTCAAGGTGGCGGACCAATATTGGGTGTAGTTTCAGCCAAAGATAAAGATGCTGTTGATGCTTATTTAAAAAGAGCAGACATTCTTGCTTTATTACCTTCAGACAAACGTTATGTTAAATTTGTTTGGGGAAAACCAGTTGAAGTAACTGACGAAAAAACTAAAAAAGTTACAGAAACTTATGATTTATATGCTCTTAAAAGCAATAGAGATGGAAAAGCACCTTTAAGTGGTGGCGTTATTACTGATGCAAGAGATACATTTGACCAAATGGGTAAACCAGCCGTTTCAATGAAAATGGATGGTCAAGGAGCAAAAGAATGGGAAAAACTAACCGATAATGCGTTTAAAACCAAAGGTTATATTGCAATTGCACTTGATGATGTAGTATATTCTGCTCCAGGTGTTTCTACAGGTCCAATTACTGGTGGAAGTTCAGAAATCTCAGGAAATTTTGATGTTACAGAAACTAAAGATTTAGCTAATGTATTAAGAGCTGGTAAATTGCCTGCAGCTGCAGAAATTGTGCAATCAGAAGTTGTAGGTCCATCTTTAGGACAAAAAGCTATTGATGCTGGTACAACTTCGTCTATTGTAGGTTTCTTGTTAGTATGTTTATGGATGGTTTTCTATTATGGAAAAGCTGGTTGGTATGCCAACGTTGCTTTGTTAGTAAATTTACTTTTCTTATTCGGAATTTTAGCAAGCTTAGGTGCAGTTTTAACATTGCCAGGAATTGCTGGTATTGTTTTAACATTAGGTACAGCAGTTGATGCAAACATCATTATATATGAACGAGCAAAAGAAGAACTTAGAGAAGGAAAAACTCTTGGTGAAGCTGTAAAAACTGCTTATGGTTGGAAAGGAGCAATGCGTTCTATTATTGATGCCAACGTAACCCACGTTTTAACAGGTGCTATTTTATTTATATTTGGTACAGGACCAATTCAAGGTTTTGCAACTACATTATTGATAGGTATTTTTACATCATTATTTACTTCAATATTTATTGCTAGAATGTTTATCGATAGAGATATTGCTAAAAATAATGCATTAACATTTTCAACCTCTATTACTAAAAATTGGTTTACAGGTTTTCATATTGACTTTATCGGAATGAAAAAATGGTCTTACATGATTTCTTCTTTAGTAGTAATTGTAAGTTGTATTTCGTTTTACTTTAATGGTTTAGACGAAGGTGTTGACTTTGTTGGAGGAAGAACTTTTCAAATAAAATTTGAGAAACCAGTTGAACCTACAAAAGTTTCAGAAGAACTTTCTGCAATTTTTGGAACTACTGTTGAAGCTAAAGTATTTGGAGATTCAGACCAATTAAAAATTACAACCAAATATAAAATTAAGGAAGAAAGTACTGATGTTGATACAGAAGTAAACAAAAAACTTCATGAAGGTTTGACCAAATATTACAACAATATTGCTTATGAAAAATTTGTAAATTTATATGAAGGAAAAACATATGGAATTTTGCAATCATCAAAAGTTGGTGCAGCAATTTCTAATGATATAAAAACAAACTCTTTTTGGGCTGTACTTGGTGCAATGTTAGTAGTTGGATTATATCTTGTAATCTCTTTCCGTAAATGGCAATATTCACTTGGAGCACTTGCTGCAGTTGTGCATGATGTTATTTTCGTATTAGGTACTTATTCATTATTGTATAAATATATGCCGTTTCACATGGAAATGGATCAGCACTTTATTGCTGCAATTTTAACAGTAATTGGATATTCTATGAATGATACCGTTATTGTATTTGATAGAATTAGAGAATTCCTTGGCGGAAACAGAAAAGGAAACTTTAAAGAAATTGTAAACGCATCTATTAATACTACATTGTCAAGAACATTGAATACTTCACTAACTATGATATTAGTATTATTGATTATGTTTATTTTTGGTGGAGAATCTATTAGAGGATTTATATTTGCAATGTTAATAGGTATTGTTATTGGTACTTATTCATCATTATTTATTGCAACTCCAGTATTAGTTGATACAATGAAAGATTCAGATATCTTAGAAATTGAAAAACGACATGCAGATGCTAATTAAATAAGCATAAAAAATATTTTAGAAAAGCCATACAGAAATGTGTGGTTTTTTTTTTGTGGTTAATGTAATTATAAATGTTGTGATTAGTTGGATTAGATTATTTTATTATAATAAATGTTATTAAAAATAGTGAGATTAATTGGTTTAGAATGTTTTATAACAATAAATGTTATAACAGATTTTGTTTTATTGTTGATTTGAATTGCTAATTCAATCGCATTTTTTCTATACCTTTTATTGTTATAATAATTTCAAGTCGACAAATTGTTATATTAAAAGTTCAAAGTATATAAAGTTGATTTTTATAACAATGTTTAAAATAAAAGATATATTTAAATAAAAAAAAAAGAGGCACTAATTGCCTCTTATTATTTTTAGTTAATCCTAATTTTACTTATTAAAATAATTTATTAGGGTTATAATTTCTTTTTAAAAAATCAGGAGGTAATGGTTCTTGGGCAATAAAAACGAATACTAAACCAACAAAAATAAACGGTATACTAAGCCATTGTCCTGTTGAGAATAATCCCAAACTACTTTCTATTCCACCTTGACTTTCTTTAACAAATTCTACAACGAATCTAACGGTCCAAAGTAATAAAAGGAAAAAGCCAAAAATTAGACCATGCTTTAATTTAAATTTAGTTTTCCAATACAAAAACATTAGAAAGATAAATACAAATACATAGCTAATTGCTTCATACAATTGTGCTGGATGTTTTAAAGGAACTTGTTGCAAATATTCAGCATATTTTGGATTGTTTATCAAAGCTTCATATGCAGCATTTACATTATTAATTCCAGTTATACTAATTGCATCATTGGCAGTAAATTTATCTCTCAAAAAGCGAATTCCATATTCAGAGTCAGTTATTTTTCCAACAATTTCAGAGTTAAAAAAGTTTCCTAATCTCACGAATATTGCGCCACAAGCTACAGGAATTACAACTCTGTCTAATGTCCAAAGCAAAGGTTTTTGTATAACTTTTTTGCTGTAAAAATACATTGTAATAATTATAGAAATAGCTGCTCCATGACTAGCCAATCCTTGAAAACCAGTAAAATGAAATTCTGGTTCAAATTTAACTGGTAATAAAATTTCTAAAGGATTGTTTCTAAAATATTCCCAATCATAAAAAAATACGTGTCCTAATCTGGCACCAACAAGTGTAGCAATCACTGTCCACACAAATAAAACATCTAATTTGTCTAATGTTAGTTTTTCTTTAATAAATATTTGTTTCATTATATACCAACCTAAACCAAAGGCAACAACAAACATTAAACTATAAAATCGAATTGTAAAAGGTCCAATATCAATTCCTTCTGATGGATTCCAAATCATATTTTTTTATTTTTATTCTAAATAATTATTTCAAAAATAGTATTTTTAAACAATATATTGCGAGCATTGTCGATTATTTATGAGAACATTTTTTTTCTGGTACAGGATCATAACCATTTTTACCACAAGGATTACAACTCAAAATTCGTTTTACACCCAAATAAAAACCATAAAAAACGCCATGTACTTTTAATGCTTCAAGAAAATAATTAGAACATGATGGCTCGAATCTGCAATTTGAAGGAGTAAAAGGTGAAATTGCTTCTTGATAAAATCGAATTAAAACAATAAAAGGAAAAATTACAATTTTTTTAAGCATATCAAATAAAATTTATTTTTTTTATTTTAATTAATATTGAAAGAAGTTGCCTCTTTACCATCTTTTAGTTGAATACCAAGTGCTAAAAGTTTATCACGAATTTCATCAGACAAAGCCCAATTTTTATTTGCTCTAGCTTCATCTCTCATACCAATTAACATTGTAACAACACCATCAAGTTTGTCAGAATTATTGCTTGAAGTTTTTTCGTTTTTAATGCCTAGAACATCAAAAGTAAAAGTTTCTAAGGTGTTTTTTAATAGTTCAAAATCTACAATTGAAATAGTTTCTCTTTTATCATTCAACACATTTACAAATCGTATTCCTTCAAATAAATTAGCAATTAAAATTGGAGTATTAAAATCATCATTCATTGCATCATAACAGTTTTTTTTCCAACTTGAAATATCTAGAGTAGAAGTAGAGCTAGCTTCAATTTCAGAAAGTAATTCAATTCCTTCAATTAATCTATTAAAACCTTTTTCTGCAGCAATAATAGCATCGTCCGAAAAATCTAAAACACTTCTATAATGTGCTTGAAGCATAAAAAAACGCGCAACATTTGGAGAAAATCCTTTAGTTAAAAACGGACTATCACCAGTAAAAATTTCACCCGGAAGTATATTGTTTCCAGTAGATTTTGCCATTTTCTTTCCGTTCAAAGTTAGCATGTTGGTATGCATCCAATAATTAACAGGACTATGACCAGTACAAGCTTCATTCTGAGCTATTTCGCATTCATGATGTGGGAATTTCAAATCCATTCCGCCACCATGAATATCAAAAGTTTCTCCAAGATACTTTGTACTCATAGCAGTACATTCCAAGTGCCAACCCGGAAAACCAATTCCCCAAGGCGAAGGCCAACGCATTATATGTTCAGGTTCAGCTTTTTTCCAAAGTGCAAAATCTTGCGAATTTCTTTTATCACTTTGTCCATCAGTATCTCTTGTATTGGCAAGCATATCTTCAATATTTCTACCGCTAAGTTTTCCATAATGATTAGTTTCGTTAAACTTTACTACGTCAAAATACACGCTACCATTAGCTTCATAACCAAAACCGTTATCAATAATCTGCTTTACAATTTCAATCTGTTCAATAATATGACCAGTTGCAGTAGGTTCAATACTTGGCGGAAGAAAATTAAAATTATTCAAAATAGTATGAAAATCAACCGTATAGCGTTGCACAATTTCCATCGGCTCTAATTGTTCCAAACGTGCTTTTTTGGCAATTTTATCTTCACCATCATCAACATCATCCACAATATGACCAACATCTGTAATATTTCTAACATACCTCGTTTTATAACCAAGATGCAATAAATACCTAAAAATCACGTCAAAACTCATAAAAGTCCTCACATTTCCCAAGTGAACATTGCTATAAACCGTTGGTCCACAAACATACATTCCAACATTTCCTTCGTGAACAGGTTTAAAAACTTCTTTCTCACCAGAAAGCGAATTATAAATTTTAAGTGTTTGGTCTTTATACAATGACATAATTTATTTTTTTTTCCGATTTTCTAAATCTAAACTTATTTCATTAATAATTTTTCTTGAAGCTAATCCAGCTTTCCACTACAATCTTGCTTGTAAAAATCTTTTTTTCTATGCTTTAAAAAGAGCTTCTTGCAGTCGCTTTTTTAAACCAAGAAAAAATAGAATTTTCCTTCACAAGGATTTCCATTACATCTGGGCTAAAAATTTGTAGAAACTACAACTATAATCTTTATTGATGAACTTTCATCTTTAAACTCTAAAACGAAGTTTCCAATTTAATATATTCAAGGAATTCTCTTCTAACATTTTCTTCCTTAAACTTTCCTCCAAATTCAGAAGTAACTGTACTGCTTTCAATATCTCTAATTCCTCTAGAATTTACACACAAATGCTTTGCATCAATAATGCATGCAACATCTTTAGTATTTAAAACTCGTTGCAATTCTTCAACAATTTGCATTGTTAATCGTTCTTGAACTTGAGGTCTTTTTGCAAAATAATCAACAATTCTATTCATTTTAGACAATCCAACAACAGTTCCGTTAGAAATATATGCTATATGTGCTCTGCCAATAATAGGCAGTAAATGATGCTCACAAGTAGAATAAACAGTTATGTTTTTTTCTACAAGCATTTCATTATATTTATATTTATTTTCAAAAGTTGATGAACTAGGTTTTTTATTAGGATTTAATCCGCCAAAAATTTCCTTAACAAACATTTTTGCAACTCTGTTTGGTGTTCCTTTCAAACTATCGTCTGTTAAGTCTAGACCAAGAGTATTCAATATTTTTTCAACATCTTTTTTTATAAGTTCAATTTTTTGATCATCAGATATGTCAAATGCATCTTCTCTCAAAGGGTTTTGTGAGCTAGTAGCAATATGATTATTACCAATTTCATCGGATAATTCTTCCTTATTAATCATCTTAATATTTTAATTTTTATAACATTTATCTCTTGAGCAAAGATAATTATAAATACTTTACATATTTACCCTTGCAATTCAGTTTTAAAAATATTTTTTTTAAGATGTATTAAATTTAATTTTATGTATATTTCGCGGTCAAAAAATATTGCATCAATGAAAAAAATATACCTACTACTAACGTTATTCTTATTAAATTCTATATTTTCTTTAGTTTATTCTCAAAGTGCAACTTGTGCAGGAGCAAATCCCTTTTGCGCTGGTGGAGCAACATTTACTTTTCCAAACTCTTCAGGCGTTCCTAGTTTAGGAAGTCCAGGATGTCTTGGTTCAGCACCAAATCCTGCTTGGTTTTATTTGCAAGTTTCACAATCAGGAAATTTAGACTTTCTATTAACTCAAGGAAACAATGCTCCAGCATATAATAATTTAGACGTTGATTTTATAATTTGGGGTCCATTTAACGCTCCTTCTTGTACTGGACTTTATGATTTGCCGGATGGAAATACTTTAATTCCTAATAACATTGTTGATTGTAGTTATTCATCTGTAGCTATTGAACCTGTATCAATTCCTAACGCACTTGTTGGTCAGTTTTATATGGTTCTTATTACCAATTTTTCTAATCAAGCTGGACAAATTACAATGACTCAAACCAATAATCCATCCAATCCAGGTGTTGGTGCTGCAGATTGCAGTATTCTTTGTCCGTTATCGCTTGGTCCAGATGTTGAAGTTTGTCCAAATACTGCAACTACTTTAACTGCAACAATTTCAGGTGCTACTTCTTATGTTTGGACATCAACTGCATCAGGTTTTACAAATCCAGGTAGTGTTCAAAGTATTACAGTTTCTCAACCTGGAACTTATACTGTTGTTGTAAATAAACCAGGATGTGTTGCAAATTCTACAGATAGTGCAACGATTACCATTCCTACAGCTCCAGCAACTGCAGCGCCTAATAATTTAGTCCGTTGCAATACTGATCCTTGTTTTAATTTAACTTCAAACACTCCTGTAGTTCTTAATGGTTTAACAGGTTATACTATTTCATATCATCCTACTTTGGCAGCTGCTCAAGATGGAACAAGTGGTGTTTTGTTACCAACACCTTCTTGTTATCCTGGTACAAATGGTCAGGTTGTATTTGTTAGTATTGAAGATAATACTTCTTCATGTATTACAACAACATCTTTTACATTAACAATAAACAATTGTGCTTGTGATACAATTACGACAGATAACGGCAATCAGTCTTTGTGTAACATTGCAGGTGCAAATCCAACTCCTTTCACAGTTACAACAACAGCAACTGGAACCAATTCGATAGCTTATGTATATTTTAATGCTCCACAAACAGGATCTAACATGTATTCAGGCGGAATTCCATTAGGTACAGCTACTCCTGTTGCTGGTTCGGCTACTTATGATGCGCCAGTTCTTGGTGCAGGATCTTTGCCGAATTCTGTTGGAACTTATTATGTTTATGCCATTCTAAATCCTACTCCTGCATTAGCAACTTGTAGGGATTATCAAGAGATTATAGTTAATGTAATTTTGCCTTCTGTAACACCAAACCCAGCAGACGTAACCGTTTGCGGAAGTTATATTTTACCAAATCTTCCAGCAGGAAGCACGTATCATTCAGCAAGTGGAGGAACAGGTACAACCTTTGCCAATGGCGCAACTATTAATTCCACA
>NZ_JAYVFH010000148.1:0-17324 GCF_043773265.1 Flavobacterium sp.
GAGCAAGCTTTAATTTTATGTTTGAGTGATAAATATGAAAATTATGCTAAAAAAGTTTTAAATCTGCTAGAAAATCACGACATTCGCGCCCAAATTGATAACAGAAATGAGTCGATTGGAAGAAAAATTAGAGATGCAGAGATGCAAAAAACACCTTTTATGTTGATAGTTGGTGAGGAAGAGGAGAAAAATAATACAATTTCTATTCGTCGTCATGGACAAGAAGGAAAAGGAAATGTTAGTGTTACAATTGAAGAATTTGCTGCAATTGTAAACGAAGAAATAAGCAAAACATTAAAAGTATTTACAGTTTAATTAAAATAATAAAGCCATAGCAATTAGAAACAACAGAGGTTATCAACCTCGAGTAGAAAAAAAAGATGAACACAGAATAAATAATTTTATTCGTGTGCCAGAGGTTCGTTTAGTTGGCGACAACATAGAACCAGGTATTTTTAAAACTGCAGATGCCATGCGTCTTGCAGACCAATTTGAACTTGATTTGGTAGAGATTTCTCCAAATGCGGAACCGCCAGTATGCAAGATAATGGACTATAAAAAGTTTGTTTACATGCAGAAGAAGCGTGATAAAGAATTGAAAGCAAAATCTACTCAAATTGTGGTTAAGGAAATTCGTTTTGGACCTCAAACTGATGAGCATGATTATGATTTTAAACGTAAAAATGCTGAAAAATTCCTTAAAGAAGGTTCTAAATTAAAGGCGTTTGTATTTTTTAAAGGTAGATCTATTATTTACAAAGAGCAAGGACAAATATTGTTATTGCGTTTGGCTCAAGATCTTGAAGATCATGGAAAAGTAGAAGCTTTACCTGTTCTTGAAGGAAAGAGAATGATAATGTATATTGCGCCTAAGAAAAAGAAGTAGTCAGTTATTAGTAGCAGTATTCAGTTTTTATAGTGTGAATTCAATACCGTTATTGATAAAGAAATGACCTAAATCTTTAGCCCTGATTGGAGTGAAAATCCTTTCTTGTCTTGAAACGAGTTCAAGACAAGAAAGATTGAAATGGAAAGCAGGAAAGACGATTGCAAGTAGGCGAAAAGATTCGCTTCTAAAAAAATATAATGAGATTGCATTGCAAGCTCGTAAAGACAAGTAAGTAAGTTAAATTTAAATAAATTAGGGAAATTATGCCTAAAATGAAAACCAAATCTAGCGCCAAGAAACGTTTTAAAGTTACTGGTTCTGGAAAAATTAAAAGAAAACACGCTTTCAAAAGCCACATCTTGACTAAAAAGTCTAAGAAGCGTAAATTAGCTTTGACACATTCGGCCTTGGTACACAAGACAGATATGAAAAGCATTAAACAACAATTAAGAATTATCTAAAAAGTATTTAAGTCTTGAGAATTAAGTATTAAGACACTTATTTTAGATAAAACTTTAGGTTAAAAAATTTTAAATAACCTTGGAGTATGGCTTTAAAGTTCCTTTGATTAAATTCAGGACGCCTGCTACAAAAAACACAAGAAAATTATGCCAAGATCAGTAAATTCAGTTGCTAAAAGAGCAAGAAGAAAAAAGATAATGAAGCAAGCCAAAGGTTTCTTTGGTCGTCGTAAAAACGTTTGGACTGTAGCTAAAAACGCAGTTGAAAAAGCGATGGTTTATGCTTATCGCGATAGAAAACAGAACAAGAGAAACTTCCGTGCTTTATGGATTATGCGTATTAACGCTGGTGCAAGATTAGAAGGATTGTCTTATTCTCAGTTCATGGGATTAGTTAAGAAAAATGGTATCGAACTGAACCGTAAAGTATTAGCAGATTTAGCAATGAATCACTCAGAAGCTTTTAAAGCTGTTGTGAAAAAAGTGAAATAAAAAACGTTTGTACAACCTATTTAACTTACTTATATATAAAAAATCCCAATCGAAAGGTTGGGTTTTTTTTGTAGTATTTATTCGCATTTCACCATAACTGTTGTCACGCTATCTGATACAATCTTTACATTTTTCTTTAAAAAAAAATGTTTTCATATACTATTGGGATAAATAAGAAATTTTAAAATTCTAAAAAACTTTTAAAAAAAAGGTAACAAATAAAAACTTCAATTGATATATAGTTGTATTAATCTTAAAAACTAAATATCATGAAATCAAAATTACAATTACTCGTTATTATTTTATTATTCTCTTCAAATGTATTTTCTCAAGTTGGTTCAACATGTTGGCGCATGGTTTCAGCAGGAGAAAATTTTTCGCTTGGAATAAAAACAGATGGAACAATGTGGGCTTGGGGACAAAATAGTAACCGATTAGGTTTGGGATTGGGAAATCTTATCAATCAAAACCTTCCTACTCAAATTGGAACAGCGACTGATTGGGCAACGGTTTCTGCTGGGAATGTTCATTCTTTAGCTGTAAAAACAAATGGTACTCTTTGGTCTTGGGGAAATGGTCAATTTGGTCAATTAGGAAATGGAGTTTTCAATTCGGCTACTCCAAATGTAACTCAAATTGGAACTGCCACAGATTGGTTGACTGTTTCTGCTGGAAATCGATTTAGCTTAGCTATTAAAACTACTGGAACTCTTTGGTCTTTTGGTTTAAACAATACAGGACAACTTGGAATAAACAATGTTGTAAACCAAAACTTACCTGTTCAAGTTGGAACTTCATCTAACTGGTCAAAGATTGATGCTGGTAATCAACATTCACTTGCTATTGATAACTCTGGATTTATATATGCCTGGGGAAATAATACATTCGGACAATTAGGTGACGGAACAAACACAACAAGTTTAATTCCTATCATTATTTCAACAGCCAACAATTGGGCTGAAGTTTCTGCTGGTTTTGATCACAGTATGGCTTTAAATACAAATGGAAATTTATTCACTTTCGGAAACAATACAAATGGCCAATTATGCGATGGAACTAATACTACATCAAACTTATTTGTGCCAATTGGTTTTAATTCAGATGGAAGTATTACACTTTACATAGCAATATCGTCAGGAAACAACTTTTCACTAGCCATCAAAAACGACAACACATTATATTCAAGTGGATTTAATAGTGCTGGTCAATTAGGATTAGGAAACAACACTACTGTTAATACACTTAATCAAGTTGGAACAAGTAATAATTGGTTTGCAATTTCTGCTGGTGATATTCATTCGCTGGCTATGGAAACTACAACTCCTCTTTGGTCAACAGGAAGAAATTTAGAAGGACAATTAGGAATAGGGACTTTTGTTTTTTCATATAACACATTACAAACTGTTAATTGTCCAACAACAACTTTATCAAATGAAACAATTTCTCTAATTAAAACATCAATTAGTGTGTATCCAAATCCTACAAATGATAAAGTAAATATTAATTATAATTTAGAATTTTCAGAAAAGATTACATTAAAAGTAACCAATATTCAAGGTCAAATTATAAACGAAATTAATGTAGATAGAAACAGCGGAATTCAAACCGAAAGCATCGATTTATCCAATCAATCAAGTGGGATGTATTTTGTTTCTATAACGACTGAAAGTAAAAACTTTACCGCAAAAGTTATGAAACGATAATATCTTTTATAAAGAATTGACAGATTATTGGAGACTATCAGGTGAATTAAACATCCCAATCGAAAGCTTGGGATGTTTTTATTTTATTAATTATATATAATTAAAGTATCTTTGCTAAATCTTTATAATAATAAAAAATGCAACCTAAAATTTTAACAATAAACAGCAATGATGGGTTGCCAAATGACCAGATTCATTCCATCGCTTGCGATATTAACGAACGCTTATGGTTGCCTGGTCCATCTGGTATATCTTGTTATAATGGAAATAATATAAAAGTTTTTGACTCTCAAAATAGTTTAGATTGTCCTGGTTTAAGAACTGTTTTTATAACAAAAAATAATATTATCTGGATAGGAACTGATAGAGGCATAGAAGCATTAAATAGTGATGGCTCTAAAATAAATTTAATTCTAAATTTTGAATGGAATTTTGGAATTGCTGAATGTTTTTTAATAACAGAAAATATTATTTGGGTTGGAACATCCTACGGATTAATTCAATTAGAAAATAAAAATTATGAAATAAATTTAATCGATTCAATTGATTTAGGTTTGGTAAAAACTATTGTTCAAAAAGATAATAATAACATTGTTCTAATTTCTGCAAAAAAAGGATTAATCGATATTGATATCAATAACAAAGTAATAAAACCATTTTCTTCACTATTTTTAAACGAAAATAATGTCACAACATTTTTTAAAACTATCGATAATCATTATTTTATTGGCACAACAAATGGTTTATTCTTTCTAAATTCAAATTTAGAACTTTTAGAACATTATGTCCCAAAAACAGGAAGTCCAAAAGTAACATCCATAAATTGTAATTCAAACGAATTAGTAGTTGGTTTTAATAAAAATTTAATCATATTAGACCATAAATTTTCATCTTTAATAGAACAAGAAATTATTCATCTCAAGAGTATTATTAATAGTATCTATATTGATAAAAAAAACAATATCTGGATAGCTACAAATAATGCTGGCTTAAAAAAAATATCTTTTCTTAGAAAATACATCTCTCAAATAGATACTGGATACAATGATGCTGCGTTTTCAATTAAAGAATCAAATAATAAATTATACATTGGTGGTGCAGGTTTTTTTAGCATCTATTCTGAAAGTGAAACACAATTAATTCCAAAATTAGAAAATCAAACCCAATTAAAATCAATCGTTTGGGATTCTCTAATAGACCCAAACAATAATTCAAAAATTTGGTTAGCAACACAAGATGGATTATATGAAACTAATAGTACCCATCCTGAAAATAGTACTCAAAAATTTGAAACTATAATTTCAAGTCCAAATAGAGTATTATTAGCTCGAGAAAACGAAATTTGGGTTGGTACAATAAGTGGTTTATTCTGTATTAAGAATAATATTGCAACCGAAATTTTTAATGCAGATGGAACTCAATTTGGATATGTCTATAATTTAACTTTAGACACTAATAATCAAATCTGGATTGGAACTTTAGGCCAAGGTTTGTGGTATGAAACGCCAAAAGGATTTGTAAAAATAACTAATTCATACCTTTCCGAAAAAGGAAATACATATTCTATAGCATCTCATCAAAATGGCAATAAACTTGTAATTCAAGAAGAAAACATAGTAATCATTGATAAAAACTTAAACACAAAATTAATTTTAAAAGAATTCCCTCTTGGTGGTTGGACAGCAATTTGGATAAACGAAACAACTATAGCCGTTGGCTCAAGCAATGGGATTTGCATTATTAACACAAATACAAACAAGCTTTTACATAGAATAAATTTGTATTTAAGCAAATCTGAATGGCAATTCACCAGTACTCGATCTTTGTTTTTAGATACTAATAAAAATTTATTTTGTGCATTAAACGACGGTTTGTATTATATCAATTTATCTAAATTAACTTCAAATACTAAAACTCCAAATTTTTATCTTGATGAAATTAATTGGATAAATACAAACCCAGTTATAGAAAACAACGAGTATCAATTAACGGTTGGTAGATGGTTTTTAGAAATTTCGGTCTATAGTGATTGGCATATTGATGAAAAACAAGTAAAATATCGTTTTAAACTTGCTGGCTTCGACCAAAAATGGTCAAAATTAAATAACGGATTTGTAAAATTCAACTCATTACCTCCAGGAAAGTATGAATTATTAGTTCAATCTCATACCAATTTAACCAGTTATAGTGAACCTGTATCTATACTAATTTTTAATGTTACTTATACTTGGAATACCATATTAAATAGTATAAGAAAAAAAATCGAAACTGTTTTTAATGTATATAAATCATCTAATTTAAAAAACAAATTACTTTTACAACAAAACGAATTGCTCAAAAATGAAATTACCGAAAGACAAATTATTCAAAGCGAATTAACACACTACAAAGATCAATTAGAAGATCTAGTTACAAATAGAACTAAAGAATTAGAAAAAGAAACTCAAAGAGCTCAAAAAGCCGACAAAATGAAATCGCTTTTTTTAGCAAATATGTCGCACGAAATCAGAACTCCATTAGGAGGAATCATTGGTTTAAACAACATTTTGCATACTACTAATTTAGACATCCATCAAAAAGAATATGTACAAAAAATAGATAATTCAGCCGATCATTTATTACAAATATTAAACAACATTTTAGATATATCTAAAATAGAATCAGATCAAATAGAACTCGAAAACATCCCTTTTTCTTTAGAAAAATTATTATTTGATATTACCGAATTTGCTCAAATAAAAATTATAGACAAACCATTAAAATTTAATGTAAATAAAAAAATATCATCAAAAAATTTATTGCTCGGTGATGCTCTAAGATTGAAACAAATTTTTATAAATTTATTAAGCAATGCTATAAAATTTACAGAAAACGGAGCAATATCAATAACTATAAACCAATTAAAATCAATAGACGAACTTGTGATTTTACATTTTGAAGTTTCCGATTCCGGAATTGGAATGTCAGAAAAACAAATGAAAAATCTGTTTATGGCATTCAATCAAGCCGATTCTAGTATTGCTCGAAAATATGGTGGCACAGGTCTAGGATTAAACATTAGTTATAAATTTGTGGAACTAATGGGTGGAATTTTAAATTGTCAAAGCGAACCAAATAATGGTACAACTTTTTCTTTTACAATAGCTTTTAAATCTATTAACGAAAAAGATAATTTAGATCAACAAATAAAAGAAAACAAAATAATTTCAATTTCCAATTCAGATATTGATTTAGCTAATGAAAATAATTTTAATATATTAATTGCCGAAGACAATTTAATAAATCAATTAGTAATAAAAAAAATGTTAGAAGGAAAAGGTTTCAAATTAACTTTAGCCAATGATGGTCAAAAATGTATAGATATCTTTAAAGAAAATTCAAATTTTGATTTAATATTTATGGATATTCGAATGCCAAATCTAGATGGTTTAGAAGCAACTAATTATATCCGAAACACATTAAAAAACAATACAATACCAATAATTGCACTAACAGCCGATGTTACATTAGAAATGCAAAATAATATTACAAGTTATGGTATGAACGATTATTTATCAAAACCAATAGATAATGTTTTATTGCAAAATATTCTCGAAAAATGGTTAATAAACCACTAATTTTTTAATCAAAAACTACTGCATTCTCACCATCAAAACTTGCAAAAACCATACTTGGATGTGAATCTTGATGAAAAATGTTTCCAAATTTATCAATTGCAATTGCTCCAGCAAAACCATCATAAGGTAATAGTTCGTCAAATGTTTTTTCAAATGCTTTTTCTAATGAAAATCCATCTGTAACACGAGTTACAATTTTTGCAGCAGTTGCATTGCTAACAATATCTTCTCCAACTCCAGTCAAACTTACGCCACAAAATTCATTAGCATAATTTCCTGCAACTGTTGCACTATCTGATATTCGTCCCGGAATTTCAAAACCTTTTCCGCCAGTTGAAGTTGCAACTGCAATTTTTCCATTTTTATCTAAAGCAACACAACCTACAGTTCCAATTCCATTAGCAGCCAATTTGGCTTCATACTCAGCTCTTCTTTGTGGTATTTCTGTAGAGAATTTTTCAAATCCATATTGTCTAGCAAAATTTGTTGCTCCACTTCCACCTAGAACTTTATCTTCAACATTCATTAATAATTGTGCAACTTGTATAGGATTTTTGACTTCTTCAATATTTATAACGCCACTCATTTTCTGAGTTTCACCATTCATTAAAGAAGCGCTCATTCTAATTTTTCCATCTCCTTGAATCTGCGAACCAATTCCTGCATTAAATAACTTATCATCTTCCAATAATGAAACTGCATAAACAACAGTTTGAACTGCCGAATGTGTTTTTAAATACTCATACGAATCCTTTACAATTCGCAATAAAGCTTCTTGCTTAGCAACTTTTGTTTCTTGATTTGTTGATGATTCCGAAAAAAAACCGCCGTGAATTATTATTTTCATTTCAGATTAAATTATACAATTAAACCATACTGTGACGATTTTATTGTCATCTTAAAAGTATCCAAATTAAAAGTGTCATATTTACTCATAACATGTGTTACAAGATGCGAAATAGATATAGGTTGTCCTAATTCAACTTGTGTTAAATTTGTATCTTTAATCTCACGACCATCAACCAAAATTACAAGTCCAGAACCAATTGCTTCCATTTCATTATTATTAATAATTAGCAATCCTGTATCTTCTCCTAAACCAATTCCAAGTGTTTTTGGATTTCCAACAACGGCTTGAAACAATCTTCCTATTCTTCCTCTTTGAACAAAATGTGTGTCAATTACAACACCATCAATTAGTCCAAGTCCTGATGTTATTTTCACCTCGCCTTTCAACAAAGCTTCACTACTACTTCCTTGATAAATCATATTATTACTTGCAGCTGCTGCACCAGCACTGGTTCCAGCATAAATAAAATCTTCATTTTTGTATTTATCCAACAACAAATCGTGAAATGGTGTTCCTCCAAGAATTGAAGTCAATCTAAGTTGATCTCCGCCAGTAAACATAACAACATCAGCAACTCGCAAACGTTCTACAACATCAGCATCCATTGCTTGTTCTCTTCTTTCAATATTTAATACATCAACATTAAACGCTCCAAGATAACTCAATGCCTTAACATATTCTGGTCCAATTTCTTTCGGAATTTTAGAAGCAGTAGTTATAACCTCAATTCTAGATTGCTCTTTGTGTTTCGATTCACTAATAATGCGTTTTAGAATACCTGTTTCAAAAAAATTTAAATTCTTAGCCGCAGATTTATCCAAATCGGTTTCGGTAAAACTGCCTTTATCAACAGCTCCACCAATAATAATCAATTTTCCTCGTATGTTCATGGCGTAAAAATAGATAATTCTTTAAATAATGCAAATGAATTTTAGTGTTTAATAGTAAAACTTATTCCTTACTTTTCAACAATTTATGACAAACTATTTCATTTTATGATTCTTAAAATTATAATCAAAAAATAAACTTATATTGTAAAAAATAAAAACCACACTTACTTGAAAATCAACACAAAAATAACATTTCAAATAAAAAACCAACTATTTATCAATAAAAATGTCTCTAACTAACAAATATTTTTTATTTTTAACAAATACATTACAATCAATTCAAACAAAAACTTCTATAGATTATGAAAATCGATAAAATTCAAGCATTACATGGACCAAACATTTGGAGTGTTCAAAGAAAAAAATTAATTCAAATGCGTTTGGATTTAGAAGAAATGGAAGAACTTCCAACCAATAAAATAGAAGGTTTTCGTGAACGAATTGAAGAAATGTTCCCTACAATGATTGAACATCGTTGCTCTGAAGGAACTCGTGGCGGATTCTTTTCTAGAATAGAAAGAGGAACTTGGATGGGACATGTAATTGAACATATTGCACTCGAAATTCAATCTCTTGCAGGTATGGAAACTGGTTTTGGAAGAACTCGTGAAACCAAAACCCCAGGAATTTACAATGTAGTTTTTAGTTACACCGAAGAAAATGTTGGAATGTTTGCCGCAGAAAGCTCTGTTGCGATTGCGCAATCTTTAATTGATGGAAAACCATACAATTTAGAAGCAGATATTCAAAAAATGCGCGAAATTCGTGAACGTGTTCGACTTGGTCCATCAACAGGAAGTATTGTAGAAGAAGCAGTTGCTAGAGATATTCCTTGGATTCGACTAGGTACAAATTCATTAGTACAATTAGGTTACGGTATAAACCAAATGCGTTTTCAAGCAACCATAACATGCAAAACAAGCAGTATTGCAGTTGATATTGCATGTAATAAAGAGCAAACTAAAAAAATGTTGGATGCAGCTTCAATTCCTGTAGCCAATGGTGGAATTTGTGTAGATGAAGAAGATTTAGAAGGAATAATTCAAAAAATTGGTTATCCAATAGTTCTAAAACCACTAGATGGAAACCACGGAAAAGGTGCTTCAATTAATGTAAAAAATTATCAAGATGCAGTTGAAGGTTTAGCTTATGCCAAAAAATACAGCCATAGAGTAATTGTAGAAAAATTTATTACAGGTTATGACTTTAGAGTTTTAATAATTGATAATAAATTAGTTGCAGCCGCTAAAAGAGAACCAGCACACGTAAAAGGTAACGGAAAAAATACGATTCAACAATTAATTGATGAAACCAATTTAGATCCAAAACGTGGTTATGGCCACGAAAATGTATTAACTCAAATTGATGTTGACAGAGATACAACCGATTTATTAGAAAAATTAAATTATACACTAGAAACTATTCCAAGAAAAGACGAAGTAGTTTATCTAAAATCAACTGCCAACTTAAGCACTGGTGGAACTTCTATTGATGTTACTGATATGATGCATCCAGAAAATATTTTTCTTTGCGAAAGAATTTCTCGTGTTATTGGCTTAGATGTTTGCGGAGTTGATATTATGGCCGAAAATCTAACCCAACCACTAAAAGAAAATGGAGGTTGTATTCTAGAAGTCAATGCTGCTCCAGGTTTTCGTATGCATTTGGCTCCAAGTGAAGGATTACCAAGAAACGTTGCTGCGCCAGTTATTGATATGTTATATCCACCAGGAAAACCAAGTAGAATTCCAATTATTGCAGTAACAGGAACTAACGGAAAAACTACAACTACAAGACTTCTAGCTCATATTGTTAAAAATAATGGTTTCAAAGTAGGTTTTACAACTTCTGACGGAATATATGTGCAAAATCACATGATGGAAAAAGGTGACACTACAGGACCAGTTTCGGCAGAATATATCTTGAAAGATCCAACAGTAGAATTTGCAGTTTTAGAAACTGCTCGTGGTGGAATTCTTCGCTCTGGATTAGGTTTCAGTCGTTGCGATATCGGAATTATTACCAATATTCAAGAAGACCATTTGGGTTTGTCTGACATACACACATTAGACGATTTGGCTAGAGTAAAAGCAACCGTTGTTAGAAGTGTAAAAAAAGATGGTTGGGCAATTCTTAATGCCGAAGACGAACAATGTCTAAAAATTGCCAACGAATTAAATTGCAACATTGCTTATTTTTCAATGGATGAAAACAATCCTAAAGTTAAAGAATTTGCTAAAGAAGGAAAAATTGTAGCAGTTTATGAAAACGGATTCATCACCATTAAAAAAGGCGAATGGAAAATTCGTGTAGAACGTGCAACTCATGTTCCTTTAACCATGGGTGGAAAAGCCAAGTTCATGATTGCCAATGTTCTAGCTGCAACTTTAGCTTCCTATTTACAAGGATTTAAAATAGAAGACATAAGTTTATCATTACAAACATTTATTCCATCTGCAGCTCATACTCCAGGAAGAATGAATATTTTTGAATTCAAAAAATTCAAAGTATTGATAGATTTTGCTCATAATCCATCAGGATATAGAGGTGTTGAAGAATATTTAAGCAGTGTTGAAGCAACTAAAAAAATAGGAATTATTGCAGGTGTTGGCGACAGACGCGATGAAGACATTAAAGAATGTGCTAAAATCGCAGGAAGAATGTTTGATCACATAATAATAAGACAAGAAAAATACCTACGTGGCAGAACCGAAGAAGAAATTATTGGATTAATCCTTGAAGGAATTGCCGAAAGTGATAAAAACGTAACCCACGAGATTATCTCTAAAGAAGTAGAAGCAATAAAACATGCTATAGACACAGCCGAAGATGGAAGTTTTATTACTGCTTTAAGTGATGTGGTTACCAATGCAATAAATATTGTACAAGAATATTTGGATAAAGAAAGCGAAGAAGGAAATGTGTAAAAGTAAATATTAAATTATTATAATCCCAAAATTAAATATTGATTTTGGGATTTCAATTTAACCAAAAACATAATTTATACGAAATCAAAAAATGAAAAAACTATTATTTACATTTTTAATAATACTATTATTATCATTTAATCAAGACAACTATAAACACATTGGAGAATGGCAAGGTAATGATGAAACTGGTCAAGTTGGAACATTAATTCTTGATAAAAACAATAATATAACCTTTAAAATTGGTAATGAAACCATGGGAGGAAATGATTTTGTTATTAACGGAATAAAAGCCGAATTAAAATATGAAATTGACTATTCTAAAATTCCTATAGAAATAGATTTTGTTGGATATGAAAAAGGTAATACATTAGAAAAAGGAAGAATGAAAGGAATAATTAAATTTGTATCTGATGATAAACTAGAAATGGCATCAAATTTTAATGATGAAAGACCCGAAAATTTTAATGAAAATTCAATTGTTTTGAATAAAATAAAATTATAACTTTTTTCTAATTCTTAATAACTTTATTCAAAAAAACTCCTTTATCCGTTTTGATTTTAAAAAAATAAATTCCAGCAGAAAAATCATCCATAGAAATTTCATTTTCAGACAATTGCAACTTGCTAGAATGTATTAATCTACTATTAAAATCTAAAATTTCTAAACTGCTGTTGCTATAATTTTCTAAATTTATAGTAACAGTATTATTTACAGGATTTGGGTAAATTTTAATTGTCGAATTAAAATTGTTTTCAGATAAATTTAACAAACAATTTACTGGCGAACCAGAAGCCCAATTAGAAGTTAAACCAACAAGAGCAAAATTTGTTAACGTAGCATTAATGACATTAGTGCTTGAATCTAAAAGTGTTGTAACTCCAGCATTATTAGCATTATTTATACCTTGATTAAATTTATAATAAGCAATCATGCCGGTTTGTGGTGTTGTAAATTCACAATTTTTATTATCAAATATTTCAGTTGGAGTTAAAATTCTATTCCATATTCTAACCTCATCAATATTTCCCATAAAAAAAGAATTGTTTCCGCTATAACATCCAATATATAATTTGCTAGTTGCAGTATTTGAAGCTACTGGAACATTTGTATTTGTTGCAATAAGAATTCCATTTTTATATAATTTCATAGTTGTAGTTGTGGCATCATAAGTAACCGCAACGTGATACCAAACATTAAGTAGTAAAGGAACACTGTCAATAACATAAGACCAATTTCCGCCAGAAGCACCATTATGTCCAGCTGTTAAAAAACCATTTGCAACCCAAAAAGCATTTTGTCCTGTGGCATTTCCAGATATAAAATCTCTAGCAACTCCAAAACTAGAACAACTAATCCAAGCTTCTTTAGAATAAGAAGTTGTAATTGGTGAACTAGTTCCAGATATTAAAACTAAATCATTACTACCATCAAAGTTTAAATGACTACCAGACTGAGCCGAAACAATTATAGAAAGTATTAAACAAAAAGATAAGTAGAAATTTTTCATGATAATAATTTAATATTTTGCAAAAATAAAGAAAAAAGTTAGTAAAATATTTAAACTTAATAAATTGTATTATTTTAGGTAAATGATAATTTTGTATTTTTGAAAATAAATAACTTAATATTATATTTTTATTGCTTATATTTATGAGTTAGCGGTAATATTATGAGAAACAGAATCTTAACAGCAATATTACTTATTTTTACAGGTTGCAATATAAAAAATGAGCAATCTGGAAAATCCACATCAGTTCCTAAACTCAGTATTCAAAAAAAAGAAAAAAATATTGGTGTCTGGATAGATACAATTACACCAGACAAAAAGTTTTTAAAAATTTATTCTACTTCTGAAGATAACTACAAGAAAATATATGCGGAATGGGGAAAAGGAAAAATCATGCATAAATCATTATTAATTGGTGATGAAATGATTGAATTTTTTACGCCATTTAACGCTGAAATTGAATGGATTACGAATAATTCATTTGGATTAGTTAATGGTTGTGGAACAAATTGCAGATATGCAATAATCTATAATATTCAAAAAGACAAACCATATTGGTTTGATGTTTTGTATTATCCAAATATTGGCTATTTCAATTATGCAACCGACAATAATAATTTGTGCATTTGTTACTCAGAATATTCTAAAGGAAATAGAAACTTAAAAATATTTGATGTTGATTCGCAAAAAAGTGACACAATAATGATTCCTGAAAATTGGGAAAGAGGAGTTGGACATGTCGACTATATTATTGATTCCATAAATATCAAGAATAATAAAATCGAAATATTTCAATTCAAAGAGAAAATAAAATTAAAGATAATAAAAGTATCGAAAACAATTAATCTTAAATAAATACTACCGCTAACACAGGTTTTATGCTATTGCTGCGCTTGGGCTTATTTGGACGCTTGGTCTCTTATCTTTTTTCTTTCAATCATATTTTTCTTTTAAAAGTTTTCGGTATATTTGCTTTGGTCTGTGATAAAAACAGCAACAGACATAAAGCCTGGGAACGTTAGTAGCTAGTTTTCGAGACCGCGACCGAATCCAAACCTTGATAAGATGAATTTATACTTGATAATTCTCGTTTTTATTCTGCTTTCAGTAGTTTCTATTTTTGTTTACACCGAATTTAAAGACAGAGAATTACTAAAAACAGTAACAAATCTAAACAGAGGAACAAAGTCTGAACGAAAAATGGTTTTAAAAATTCTAAAATCAGGAATTAAATCAACAGCGATTTTCCACGACATATATTTGAATAACGGAAATGGAAAATATAGTCAAATAGATTTAGTTGTAGCAACAAAAGTTGGAATTGTGGTTTTCGAAGTAAAAGAATATAGTGGTTGGATTTTTGGAAGTGAAAATCAATTAAATTGGACTCAAATATTAGCATACGGAAAACGGAAATATAAATTTTATAATCCAATATTGCAGAATAAAAAGCACTTAGAAGATTTGAAAAAGTTTTATCATTTTGACAACATACCTGTTTTTTCAATGATAGTTTTTTTTGGAGATTGCGAATTTAAAAATTTAATTGATTTACCAAACCGAACCTTTTTAACTAAATCTAATAAAGTAATAAATAGATTTAATGAAATATTAGAAAATAATCAACCAGCGAAATATGAAGACAAATGGGAAATTGCAAGTTTGCTTAAACAAGCCGTTAAGAATGGAGAAAACTCAATCATACGTGAAAAACATATAGAAAATATACAAAAGCTAAAAACGAGAAACAGATTTTCTTAATTAAACCAGCTACTAACAGCGGTTTGCAAAAATACTATTTACGCACTGTGCAAAAATACTTCTGCTGGAATTCTAAAGTAATCTTTCAGCTTTTGTGCCATCTTTAGAGTAATTTCTCTTTTCCCTGATAAAACAGCTGAAACATGACCTTTACTTCCGATAAGTGGTTCTAAATCTTTTGCCTTCATTCCCATTTCCTGCATTTTATATTTGATTACTTCTAACGCATCCAATTCAGGTAATTGATAATGCTTTTCATCATAATCTTTGATTAAAACAATTAGTAAATCTAATTCATCACTTTCTGCAGAATTAGGATCAGCATTGAAAATTTTCATCATTCGTATTGAAGCTTTATTGTAATCTTCTTCGGTTTTTAATACTTTCCAGTTCATCATTATTATTTTTTTTGTGTTAATATTGTTGTGTCAAAAGCAATTGTTTCAGCGTTAATTTTGTCATATTCTTTGTGAGTACCAAACCAAATTACATAACATGCTACTTGCAAAAAATTAATAGAAACAATCAAACGAAAATCATTCCCTTTTATATTGAAAACAACTCGACTATTGCTTAGAATACTTGCGTTTCCATATACACTTTTTAGTTCATTGAAATTAATAAACTCATGCTTAGAGAACTCATTATACCAAATTAGTAAAGGTGTTTCTGCTAGTGGATATTTCTTTATGTAATGTAAAATTGTTTTCTTTACAAGAATTTTCATGTCACAAATATAGAAAAAAGTTTTCATTTTGCAAACAAGTTGTTGAAAAATAATTAAGTACTTTTGCTAAAAGAGGTTTCAAGAAATGGCGAGGCACGGCATTTATCAGAAATTGGAAAGGTCTTTTAATTAAAAGTTTTAGTTATATTTGTGAAGGCTTGGTCTTGGTTCATCGCCACTTTATGAAGAGGCGAGACGTTGGCAGTAATGCGCCGAAACCGCTAAAAAATAGAAACTTAAAATATGAAATTAAACAAAGTAGAACAAATTATTGGCACGATTATTAGTGTTTTTGCAATACTATTATTTTTTGGTTTTTTTAGTTTTGAATCACTTGGATTAGAAAATAAAAAAGAAATATATATTTTTTTAGGAGTATCATTAACATTAACATTTAGTTTCTGTTTTTTCATTTTTTACAAACTTCAAAAATCAAATAAGTTAAGTGAAATTGATTATTTAAATATTGGAATCCAACGGTACATTTTAGGAATATTTATGATTTTTTATGGAGTACCAAAGCTTTTTGGAACTTTTTTTGATTATCAGTTATCAGCTTTAGATACTAAATTAGTTGATGTATCAGAATTTGAATTGGCTTGGTATTATTTTGGCAAAAATAATTGGCAAGAATTAGTTGCGGGAATTCTTGAGTTTGTTCCTGGAATATTATTATTTAACAGGCGTACTTATTATTTTGCTTCTTTAATACTTCTATTTGTAACTTCACAAGTATTTATACTCAATTTATTTTTCAATATTGGAAATATAACATTTCCAGCCGCAACTATTCTGTTAGCTTGTAATATTTATATAATTTTTAGTCAGAAACAAAACATTATTAATTTTTTTAAATCATTGAATTTTACAACAAAAATAAACTTCTCTAACAAAGCAAGTTTTGTAATTAATATGTTTAAAGTATTTGGTTTAATTCTTGTTTTCGGCATAATGTTTATCAAAGCAAAACAGAATTTAATAAAATCAGATGATGAAAAAAAATATCAATTGTTGGTTGGAAAATATACTCTTGAAAAGGTAATTAAAAATAATAAACTATACATACCATTAAAAGATAGTACATTATATAAAGATTTATATATAGAAAAACAAAATAGGTTTAATATTTTACGAGATTTTAATAATAATTCAATAGGTTTTATTTTAAAAACCAATATATCAAATGATTCGATAAATCTTTATATTAATAGAGGAGGAAGTGGAGATGATATTGATATAATTGATTCTAAAACAGTACTAAAAGGTAAATACAAATTAACTAATAATCAACTTAAAATAAATGGAATTCAAGTAAATGATACATTAGAATTGCTTTACAAAAAACAAGACTTAAAACCTAAAAAATGGTTTTGGTAAAAAGATGCACTACTGCCAACAGCCGTTCCTATGTAAAGCATCATAAAGTTATTCACAACTTTTAGTTAGAGTTATATGTTGGTTATTTTTCGAGTATAAAATTCCGTTCCAACGGCTTG
>NZ_JAYVFH010000149.1:0-31584 GCF_043773265.1 Flavobacterium sp.
ACCAATTGGGCAAAATCTTTATCTGGAGTAACCATAAAAACTTGATAATTTTCTTTTTCGGCTTGCTTTGCAATAGTTCCAATTAAATCATCGGCTTCAATACCAGCAACTTCTATAATTGGAATGTGCATTGCCTTTAAAATTTCTTGAATGTAAGGAACAGCAATTTTTATAGCTTCTGGAGTTTCATCTCTGTGTGCTTTATATTCTTGATACATTTCATATCTCACATCGCTTCCACCTTTGTCAAATGCTACTGCTAAATGATCTGGTTTTTCACGTTTTATTACATCCATCAAGGCATTCATAAATCCCATAATGGCTGATGTATCCATTCCTGTTGAGGTAATTCTTGGGTTTTTTATAAAAGCAAAATAACCACGAAATATTAGTGCGTATGCGTCTAGAAGAAAAAGGCGTTTTTGTGACATTGTTATAATTTAAAAAGTAATTAAAATTCCGAAACCGTTAGAATTTGATATAAAATTAGTTGAATCTATTGTAAAACCAGTTTTCGGATTTTTTAAATCATCATTTATTAACATGATTGATTTTTTTATTTTTCTAGGAAATCCTATTTTTATTGGAATTGAAACAACGATTAATCCACCTGCAACATAATATAAAGTATTTTCGGTATTTTTAAAATTGTATTCATTAGGATTATTAGGGTTTCTAACTAGATGATTACCTTTAACATCATAGATAAATTTTCCAACTAATGTTGTTAATCCGCTCCAAAATAAAATATTTCCTCCAGTTTTTTTTGACCTTCCAGAATTATATAATTTTAATGCTTTGGGATTGCTAGAGAATAATTCTCTAAGGTCATCTGGATTTAATTTTTGATTATTTGAATTATAAATTCTTCCACCACTTTTATAAGTTAAAGTATCTTGAGAATATGAATTTAGTGCTATTGTAAATAATATAATAAAATAAATACTTCTCATATAGGATAAATTAAATTGATTTAAACAAAAATAGCATTTCTTATAGAAATATTATAAGAAAGATTAACTAAAATTTATGTTTTTCAAGAATAATGATTTTTACATTTGTTGAAAATTAAAAAAATGGCACTTCGCTGGATAATACTTTTTGTAGTAATTGCAATTATAGAACTTTATTCTTTTCAAGCGGTAAAAACATTTACAAAAGTTAGATGGATTTTACTAACATATATTATTGTTTCATTATTTGCTGTTGTATTTATAGTTTATCAATTTACAAAATTTGATAGAACAATTGGTCAAACTCCAATGACGATGATTACAATTGGGTTATTGCTATTGGTTTTAGTACCAAAGTTATTGATTACTTTTATTATGATTATTGAAGATGTATATAGAGTTTTTTCGGGAGCAATAACTCGTTTTATGGGCGATAATGATAATGGTAGTTTCTTGCCTGAAAGAAGAAAATTTGTTTCTCAAATTGCTTTAGGTATTGCAGCGGTTCCTTTTTTATCATTGATTTATGGAATGACCATTGGAAAATATAATTTTAAGGTTTTAAAGCAGACCTTGTTTTTTCCTGATTTGCCAGATGCTTTTGATGGCTTTAAAATAACTCAAATATCTGATATACATAGTGGTAGTTTTGACAATGCTGAAAAAATTTCTTATGCAATAGATTTAATTAATGAACAAAATTCTGATTTATTATTGTTTACTGGCGATATTGTAAATACACATGCAACAGAAATGCATCCATGGATTGAAAGTTTTAATAAAATTCAGAATCATGAATTTGGAAAGTTTTCAATTTTAGGAAACCACGATTATGGTGAATATGTAGATTGGCCAAATGATGAAGCAAAAAACAAAAATTTTAATGACATAAAAGATTTGCATCGTCAAATAGATTTTAAACTATTATTGAATGAAAATGTAAAGGTTAAAAAAGGAAATGATGAAATTGCAGTTGTTGGAGTCGAAAATTGGGGAATAAAATTTAAGAAAGTTGGCGATTTGAATAAAGCATCTGAGGATTTGAAAAAAGAAGATTTCAAAATTCTTATGAGCCATGATCCAAGTCATTGGGATGCAGAAATTCAACATCATCCCAAACATTTTCATTTAACACTTTCTGGTCATACACATGGATTTCAATTTGGGATAGAAATACCTGGATTTTTTAAATGGAGTCCAGTAGAATATGTTTATAAACAATGGGCAGGATTATATGAAAATCTTGGCAGATATATATACGTAAATAGAGGTTTTGGATTTCATGCATATCCAGGAAGAGTAGGTATTATGCCGGAGATTACTGTTATTGAACTAAAAAAAGGGCAAAAAATAGTGTAATGTGTTAAAAAGACTATATTTGTATTACTAAAACTTTCTTTTCTAGAAAAAGAAAATAAAAATATTTTGGTTTTATGTCAAAATTTGGAGAACTTATAAACGCTCAAGTTCCTGTGTTAATAGACTTTTACACAGAATGGAACGAATCATCAGTATCAATGCATCCTGTTATTAGAGATGTCGCTGCTGCATTGGGAGACAAAGCAAAAGTGATAAAAATAGATGTAGATAAAAATCAAGAATTAGCAGAAGCATTAAGAATTAAAGGATTGCCTACACTTATGATTTATAAAGAAGGTCAAATGGTGTGGAGACAATCTGGAGAGTTAGATGCTAATACTATTATTGGTTTGGTTCAAGAGCAAGCTTAGGGATTATTTCCTTGAATTTTTTAATTTTCCATTACATTTTTTATGTAATATTTGATAATAATCAAATTTGTAAAAAGTGAAATTGTAGTTAACATAATTATTTCTCCGTAATAAATTATGATAAAATTGAAGTTTATATTAATCGCTTTTTTAGTATTTAATAATATAAATGCTCAAAAAAAATCATTTTTAAAAGATAAATTATCAGTTTGTTTAAATTATCCAAAATTTATTTCTTTTTTTAATATTTGCAAAAAAGAAACTGATACAATTTATATTAATGATAACACAAAAAAAATTGAAGAGTTCACTTCAATTAAAGCCTCTTGTAGTAAACTATTAATTATACAGAAAAGTTCAATAAACATTGATGTTAACGAATACAAACCAAACTGTAAAAGTGAAATTGTATTGTACAAATATGAACTAAGAAAAGGCGTTTATAAATTTAGTTTTCTTGACATCTGTTCAAATGCAAATATGGTAATAGAATTGAACTCAAAAAATAAAATAATTAATTATTCAACTGGAATGTTTTAAAAAAATACACACTCTGCGATGGTAATTGACCTAGTAGTTAATTTTAAAATAATCGTGTGAAATAATTACTGTACTACAATTTTTAAGTATAATTTATTGGCTGCGAAGTCAAAGGGCATTTTAGAGCTTCAGTAATAATCTCAACTTATTACTTTACATATAAACTTATTTTCTTTTAAAAACTCAAGTGTTCTTGGCAATACATATTCTAAGTTGTGGAATGCTTTTTTACTGTCGTGAAAAACAATAATACTTCCAGATTTTATATTTTTTAGTACATTTTGTAAGCAATGTTCTTGAGAAATTTTTGCGTCAAAATCGTAACTAATTACATCCCACATAATAATTTTATATCCTAATTTTCTAAGAATTTTAGATTGTGATGGTTTTATTTTTCCATAAGGAGGACGAAATAAATTGCAGTTTTCAGTGCTCAGTTTGTAGTGTTCAGTTTTAGAAAGTGCAACATTTTCAAAATAGATATTATTTTCTGTTTTCCATCCATTTAAATGATTAAAAGTATGGTTTCCAATAGAATGTTTGTTAGAAATTATTTTTTGATAAATCTCTGGAAACTTTTTTACATTATCTCCAATGCAAAAAAATGTAGCTTTGGCATTGTATTTTTCTAATAAATCTAAAGTCCACTGAGTAATTTCTGGCGTTGGTCCATCGTCAAAAGTTAAATATACTTTTTTTTCATCATTAGGAATATCCCAAATATAATTTGAGAATAGTTTTTTAATTACCCAATGTGTTTTTACCCAACTGATTTTCATGTTTCAAAAATAATTAAAAAAAGTGCCAACAAATATTATCGCTGGCACTTTATTAAATTTGATAAATTAATATTTATTCCATTTTTCTGTCAAAAGCTTCAAAGCGTCTGTTATAACTATTGAATTCGTTTTTACTTTTAGCATAAAAATCTAAATCGTTATTTTTTTTCATGACTTTTAAAAGCGACCTATAACGTTCAATATCAGTAACAATATCGGTTCCAATAAAAGATTGATCAACAGGTTTCATATTACTGTAATATTTTAAATTTTCTTTGTATTTGGTCATTAATTTAGATAATAAATCACGAGCTTTTTGATTTTCTCCAACTTTATAATAACCATCTGCAAATGGTTCTACAGTTGAATAATATCCATAATAATCTATTGGAAACTTTGTAATTGCCATGTTTATTATGTTTTTAGCTTTTTCAATTTTGTTTTCTTTAATTAATTCATACATTAATCTAGAAAGGTTTGTGCGAGTAGAAATACTATTTTTTCTAGTCTCGGTGTCATGATAAATGGTTGTTTTATCTCCATTTCCCCAAGTCCATTTTTGAGTTAAATTATACATTTTATCAGCATCAATTTGTCCCATATCTGGATAATTTTCTTCTAATGTTATGGTTTTTATGGGCACTAATTTATATACCATTCCATCAAGTTGAAGATAATCTTTCATCCAAAGGTAATCGTCGCTTGCAAAACTTCCTGGACTAAAATAGGTTGGACGTTTCCAGTTATTGTTATTTAAAATATCTAACATTATTAGACGGTTTTTATACAAAGCGCTACCGCTAATATCAATATCTATGTAAGGAACAATTGAGTCATAATATTTTGGATTTACCACTTTGTTTTTAATAACCGTAGCTTTATCAACTGGAATTCTAACTTTATTTGTTGGAAAAAAATGTACTTTTTGTCCGCTTCCCATTTCAACCAAAGTTCTTTCGTCTTCGCTTTTTGCAAATTCCATAAAGTCATTAATATTCCATCTGTTTTTGGTTTGTTCACTAAAAACAATATAATCTCTAGTTCCATCAACATATTGACTGTGTTTAAATGATATTGGAAGACCAGCAGAAGTATAAGTTTTCATTTTCATTTGGTCTACATACCAATCGGTCATCAATAAACTAGTGCAACAAATTTTAATATCTGGTCTAACGCCTTCAATTTCTTGAGCATACCACAAAGGAAAAGTGTCATTGTCTCCAATGGTGTATAAAATTGCATTTGGTTCACATGATTCAAGATATGCTTTTGCCATAGCAATTGCTGTATATTTATCTGATCTATCATGGTCATCCCAGTTTTGTGAAGCCATTAAAACTGGTGCCGCCAATAATGTTGTTATAATAACTAATGGTGCAGCAAGTTTTGGAGCTAATTTTTCTTTTATTATTTCATAAATGGCATAAACTCCAAAGCCAATCCAAATTGCAAAAACATAGAATGAGCCAACAAGTGCATAATCTCTTTCTCTTGGCTCGAAAGGTCTTTCGTTTAGGTAAATTTTTAATGCAAAGCCAGTAAATAAAAATAAAGCTAGTAATACATAAAAACTTTTTAAATCTCTTTGAGCATGATACATCAATCCTATTAAACCAAGAATAAATGGTAAGAAATAGTATACATTTCTTCCTTTATTTTTTAATGTATCTGATGGTAAATCGGCTTGAGAACCCAAATGAAGTTCGTCAATAAATTTTATTCCGCTTAGCCAATTTCCGTCAAGGTCATCATATTTCCCTTGAATATCGTTTTGTCTTCCTACGAAATTCCAAAGTAAATATCTGCCATACATATATCCAAATTGATATTCTATCATATAAGAAAAATTTTCAAATGCTGATGGTTTTTCAATTATTAGGTAATCTCCATAAGCTTTTAAAAAGGCAACATAACCATCATTGTCAATTTTGTCTGATGCATAAGCAGTTCTAAATTCGGCTACAATATCTGTAAGTTCTTTTTCTTCAGAATACTCGGGATTTATTTTAAATTTTGGAACGCTAGAAAAGTTTATATAATTATCTACATGTTCTGTACTCCACATTCTTGGCAAAAATGCTTTGTGAGCATCATCTGTATTTTGCTCTGCGTTTTTGAAATTATTTACAATTAAATATTTTCCGGTTTTATAATCTCTTTCATAGTTAGGTGCTTTGTCTAGATAAGGATTTTCTTTGTCTAAACCTGCAAATGTATCTGTGTATTGCGGACCATAAAACAAAGGATTTACACCATATTGTTCTCTATTATAATATGCTAAAACCTCGGCAGCATCTGATGGTTTATTTTCATTTATTGGAGTATTTGCATTGGCACGAATTGGCAACATCATCCAAGTAGAAAATCCGATTAGAACAAATAACACACAAAGAAGTATTGTGTTATAAAAAGCATATCCTTTTTTCTTTGTGTATTGTAATCCAAAATAGAAAGTTGCAATAATTAGTAATAATGCAAAAATACTTCCAGAATCGAATGGTAAACCCAAAGAATTAACCATGAATATTTCTGTTTTTCCAAAGAATGCTAACGCATATGGTAATAACAATTTGAAAATAAATAATAATACTGCAACAATAATTATATTGGCGATTATAAAATTTTTAACAGTGACTTTTTTATAATTTTTGAAGAAGTATAAAAAGCCAATTGAAGGAATTGTTAATAAAGCCATGAAATGTATTCCAAATGACAATCCAACAACTAACGAAATTAATATTAACCATCTGTTTCCTCGTGGTGTATTCATATCTTGTTCCCAGCGCAATCCTAACCAAAAAAGCAATGCAATTAATAAGGTTGCCATTGCATATACTTCGGCTTCAACGGCATTGTACCAAAAACTGTCTGAAAATGTAAATGCAAGCGAGCCAACGAATGATGCTCCAATAATTACAATGCTATTATTTTTGTCTAATTCTGTATAGGATGAAATTAATTTTTTTAGTAAAATTGATGATGACCAAAACATAAACAAAATTGTAAAAGCACTAGAAAAAACCGACATCATGTTTACCATAAATGCTATTTTCTGATTGCTTGTAGCAAACATTGCAAAAAAAGCTCCCATCATTTGATATAATGGCGCTCCTGGAGGATGACCTACCATTAATTTTGCAGATGTTGCAATATATTCGCCACAATCCCAAAAACTCATTGATGGTTCAACGGTTAATGTAAAAGTTACTAATGCTATTGCAAAAGCAACCCATCCTAATATTGTGTTGTACTTGTTGAAGTTAAATGTTGTCATAAAAAAGCATGAAATTAATTCGAATGCAAAGAAACTATTTTTTTAGCGAAACCTATAAATTGCGCATGATAAAATTTTCACAATCATATATTTTAAAAAACTTTGATAAAGATTCATATAATTATTATTCTGATATTTTAAATTCTAATCCTATAAACCGTGTGCTTTCAATAGAAATTCTTTCATCATCTTGAAAATATTTTCTTATTTTACTTATAAAAACATCCATACTTCGACCTGAAAAAAAATCATCAGTATTCCAAATAGCTTTTAATATGGTTTCTCTTTTTATCAATTGATTTTTATTGGTGTAAAAAAATTGAATTAATGCAGCTTCTTTTTCTGTAAGTTGTTGCGTTTTATTTTCTATTTTTAAGCACATTCGTTTTGTGTCAAACATATAGTTGCCGATTTGAATTTCTTGAAGAACAATTGTTTCTATTGAATTGTTTAAACTTCTTTTTATTATATTATTCAATCTTAAAACTAATTCTTCTACTTCAAATGGTTTAACAATATAATCATCGGCTCCAAGTTGCAATCCTTTTAATTTATCTTCTTTTAGTTTTTTGGCAGTTAAGAATATAAAAGGTGTTTCTGGTTTTGTTTTTATTATTTCTTCGGCTAATGTAAAACCATCCATTATTGGCATCATGACGTCTAAAACACAAATATCAAAAGAAATATTTTTAAAAATATCTAATGCTTCATAACCGTTTTTAGCACAAATTACTTCAAAATCATGTAATTGCAAATATTGTTTTAAAACATTTGAAAAATCTAAATCGTCTTCGGCTAAGAGTATTTTTTTCATGATTTATGACGGAATTGACAATGTAAACTGCGCGCCTTTACCTAAATCACTAACCAGTTTTACAGTTCCTTTGTGAGCTTTTATTATTTGGTCAACATAATAAAGTCCTAATCCTAAACCTTTGGTGTTGTGTAAATTCCCTTGTTCAATTCTATAAAATTTATCAAAAAGTAAGGATTGTTTGTTTTTTGCAATTCCAATTCCATTATCTTGAATGTTTATATGAAATTGATTATTTTGAACTGAAGTTGAAACAAAAATAGTATTGCAACCATATTTTACAGCGTTTTCCAAGATATTTGTTATAGCTGTAGTAAGATGAAATTTATCTAAAGTTAAATGGGTTTCTTTATTGTCAAAATTATTTTCAATAGTAATATTTGGATGTGCTATTTTAAAGTCTTCAACAATTGTTTGTAAAAAATAATTTGCTTTTATTTTCTCTTTGTGCAATTCAATTTCTTCAAAACCAAGTGAATTAGTCATTACTTGGTCAATCAAACTCTGTAATCGTTCGTTTTGGCGGTTTATCGTACTTATTAATTGATTATAAACTAAATCATTTTCTTTAACTTCTTTTCTTTCTAAAATTTTTGTTGAAACAGACAAAGTAGTAAGTGGAGTTTTTAGTTCGTGAGTAATATTGTTGATAAAATCGGTTTTAATATCACTGATTTTTTTTTGCTTAATTAATGATTTTATGGTAATTACAAATATCGTTATCAAGGTAATTATCGAGGCAAAAGCAAAGAAAAGTAATAGCGACATTCTTTTTAAAACTATTATTTCCCAGTTTTTTACCGAAACATATAATGCATCTTCTGTAAGTAATTTATAATTAGAATTTAATGTGCTCGAACTCGTTGTTCCAACATAGTTTCTTATTAAAAAAGCATCGTCTAATGAAGCCAAATTGCCGTACATTTTGTTTTCTATAAATGGTTTTTCTGCAAACAGTGTATCAACCTTTTTTGAGTTATTATAAATCACAAATTTGCTTAAAACAATGGCAAAATCTATAGAATGATCTGGAAACTCTTTGTCAAATTCTTTTTGTAACCTTGCGGTTAATGCTGCTTTAAAATGATTTTCTAATAATTGTTTTTTAATTTGGGAACGATAATTTTTATCTATTAAATAATTTTCGGCTAATTGTTTGTATAGAAAATCTTTTTTGTGAAACAAAGTGCTATCAACATCACTATAATCATTGGTTGTTTTACTTAATCGCTCTTTTATTTCTAATTTAAATTGAGCAACTTTATAGTTATAAGTCGTTTTCACCAAATAGAATTGCATAATGCAAAGTGCAATTAAAACAAGCGTAGCTATGATAGAAAGTATTTTTATTTTTTGCTTCATAAAACTGGTAATCGAATGTCAAAAATAAGATGATTTTTAATAAAAATAATAATTTATTCTAGCTTTAACCTTCGATTAACTTTCGGCACTAAGTTTTAGGGTTAAAATTATTTTATTTTATTGATTTTTAAAGAATTAATTAAAATTTTAATTGTAATAAACGAACACATTATGTTATTTTTAATAAAAAACGATTAAATATTTGCATTAAATAAAAAATGGTGTAAATTTGCACTCGCGTAAAGCAAATTGGTCTATGGTGTAATGGTAACACAACTGTTTTTGGTGCAGTCTTTCAAGGTTCGAGTCCTTGTAGACCAACAAAAAACCTCTCAAGAAATTGAGAGGTTTTTTTGTTTATAAAAAAGTTGTATTAATTATATTTTAAAAGTCACAACTGGTCTTGTAGCGTGATTTACCAAATCTTCACTAATACTTCCGTTAAAAAAGTGAGACAATCCTTTTCTTCCGTGAGTGCTCATTCCAATTAAATCAGCATTAATGCTATTTGAAAAATTCAAAATTCCTTTTTCTACATTGGTTTCATTATAGACATGTGTAACTACTTTTTTAACATCAAAACCACTAATAAATTTTTTCATTGTTTCCTCTGCAGCAGAAGTAGATTTAAAATCATTAGGAGTATTTATTGTCACTAAATGAAGTGTTGAATCATATTTGTTTGCAAATTCTACAACTTTTTCAAATGGTTTTTTTACTTCATCGGCAAAGTCAGATGCAAAAACAAAATCTTTTACTTCAAAATTACCTTCTTCTTTTTTGATAATTAAAACAGGAACATTAGAGTTTCTCACTACTTTTTCTGCGTTAGAACCAATAAACATTTCTTTATACCCACTTGCTCCATGAGAACCCATTACAATTAAATCAACATTGTTTTTTTTGCTTATATTTAATATTCCATCAAACGCTAATTCAAATTGAATTATTTCTGAAACTTTAATTCCATCAAGATAGTCTTCATCCATCAAGTCTTCTAGTCTTCTAATAGCAGCGTTTTTAAAAAACATTATTTCTGGTATATCAGAACCTGCACCAATTGCATCGCTTGCTTGATGTGGAAGCTCTAACATGTGTAACAAAATTATTTCTCCATTATTTTTTTTGGCTATTTGTGCCGCAACTTTCAAAGCATACTCTGCATGATCTGAAAAGTCTGTTGGGATTAAGATTTTTTTCATAATTATAAAAAAGATAAATTTTTACTGTTAGTCTACTTAAATATCTATAAAGGTAAGAAAAAATATAAAAGGTTATCGATTTTTTAATATAAAAAAAAGTTATATATTTGCACCATTATTTAATAGAAGTGAATAATGAGGCACGCATTGCGTGCCTCTTTTTATAAAAATATGACATTTAAAGAACAAGTTTCCAAACTATTAAATGATGGTTTATTAGAAAAACCAGAAATTTTTTTGATAGACTTATCAATTTCAGATACTTACAAAATTATTGTAACTTTGGACGGTGATAATGGAGTGAGTCTTCAAGATTGTATTGATATTAGTAGAGTAATAGAAAACAATTTAGATAGAGAAGAACATGATTTTGCATTAGAAGTTGCATCAGTAGGAGTTGGTTCGCCATTAAAATTGATTAGACAATATCAAAAAAATGTAGGTAGAACTTTGATTGTTAAAACAAACGAAGAAAAAATAGAAGCTCAGTTGGTAGAAGCAAATAATGAATTTATCGTGTTGTCTTGGTCAGCAAGAGAACCGAAAAAGATAGGAAAAGGTAAAGAAACAGTTCAAAAACGACTTGAAATACCTTATAATGAAATAAAAGAAGCAGTTGTTACAGTAAATTTTAATTAAATAGAATAATGGAGAATATTGCATTAATCGACTCGTTCTCAGAGTTTAAAGATGATAAACTTATTGATAGAGTAACGCTAATGGCGATTTTAGAAGATGTTTTTAGAAATGCTTTAAAAAAGAAGTATGGTTCTGATGACAACTTTGATATTATCATAAATCCTGATAAAGGAGATATGGAAATTTGGCAAAGAAGAATTGTTGTTGCTGATGATGATTTAGATTTAGAAAGTATAGAAATTACACTTACTGATGCCAGAAAAATTGAACCCGATTTTGAAATTGGCGAAGAAGTTTCTCAAGAAGTAAAACTTATTGATTTAGGAAGAAGAGCAATCTTGGCATTACGTCAAAATCTTATTTCTAAAATTCATGAACACGATAATACCAATCTTTATAAACAATTTAAAGATATTATTGGCGAAATTTATACAGCTGAGGTTCACCATGTTCGTCCAAGAGTAGTTATTCTTGTTGATGATGATGGAAATGAAATTGTATTGCCAAAAGAAAAACAAATTCCATCAGATTTCTTTAGAAAAGGAGATAATGTAAAAGGAATTATTGAAAGCGTTGAATTAAAAGGAAACAAGCCACAAATTATAATGTCTAGAACATCTGAAAAGTTCTTAGAAAAATTATTTGAACAAGAAATTCCAGAAGTTTTTGACGGATTAATAATGATTAAAAAAGTTGTAAGAATTCCAGGCGAAAAAGCAAAAGTAGCTGTAGATTCTTATGATGATAGAATTGATCCAGTTGGAGCTTGTGTTGGTATGAAAGGTTCTCGTATTCACGGAATTGTTCGCGAATTAGGAAACGAAAATATTGATGTAATAAACTATACAACAAACGCTTCTTTACTAATAACAAGAGCATTAAGTCCAGCAAAAGTTTCTTCTGTGAAAATAAATGAAGAAACAATGCATGCAGAAGTATTCTTGAAATTAGAAGAGGTTTCTAAAGCAATTGGTCGTGGCGGACAAAACATAAAACTCGCAGGACAACTTACAGGTTACGAATTAGACGTGATTAGAGAAGGAAGTACAGTAGAAGATGATGATGTTGAATTAACAGAATTCTCAGATGAAATCGATGGATGGATTATTGACGAGTTTGCAAAAATTGGACTTGACACCGCAAGAAGTATATTAAAACAAGATGTTGCCGATTTAGCTCGTAGAACAGATTTAGAAGAAGAAACAATACAAGAAGTAATGCGCATATTGAAAGAAGAGTTCGATAACTAATTCTCTCAACCAAAATAAAAAAAAGAATTTATAAAAGATTTTATGTCTGAAGAAAGAATTATTAGAATAAATAAAGTTTTAAGGGAATTAAATATTTCGTTAGAAAGAGCTGTAGATTATCTTAAGGATAAAGGAATTGCTATTGATGCAAATCCTAATGCAAAAATTTCTGATGCAGAATTTAATATTCTACAAAATCAATTTGCTGGAGACAAAGGAAACAAAGAAGCATCTAAAGGAGTTGGTGAAGAAATCAAAAAAGAGAAAGAAGCACTTCGTCTAGAGAGAGAAAAAGAAATTGAAGACAAAAGAAAAGTTGAAGAAGAACGTCAACGTCTTGATGTAATCAAAGCCAAAGCTGTTGTTACTGGACCAAAACAAATTGGTAAAATTGACTTAGAAACTAAACACGTTCCAACTAATAAATCAGAACCAGTTAATATTGTTAGTGAAAAACCAGTTCATCAAGAAAAACCAGTTCAAGAAAAACCAAAAGAAGAAAAACCAGTTGTAAAAGCTGAAAAACCTTCAGAAAAACCTTCAGAAAAATCAACTCAACCAAAACAAAATCTTGAAAAGAAAGAGAAAGTTGAAACTACAGAAGAACCAATTGTAGACGAAACACATACAACTCAATACCAAAATCTAACAGGTCCAATATTAACAGGACAAAAAATTGATTTAACACAATTCAACAAACCTAAAAAGAAAGTTGAAACACCAAAAATAAATAGCGGAAGTAAAACAGATCCAAACGCGAATAAAAATAAGAGAAAAAGAATTCCGCCAAAACCAGGTGAAACTCGTCCTGGAACTCCAGGAGGAAATGCAACTGGTGGAGGACAAAATAGACCAGCTGGTGCAGGAGGAAATAAGTTTGGCCCAAATAAACCTGGCGGTGGTGGAGGTTTTCAAAAAGGAGCACGTCCAGCAATTGTTCAAAAAGTTGAGCCAACAGAAGAAGAAGTAAAAAATCAAATTAAAGAAACTCTAGAAAGATTACAAGGTAAAGGTTCTAAATCTAAAGCCGCGAAATACAGAAGAGATAAAAGAGATACGCACCGTCAACGTTCTGATGATGAACAAAGAGCATTAGATGAAGGTAATAAAACCATAAAAGTAACAGAATTTGTTACCGTTGGTGAAGTTGCAACAATGATGGACGTGCCAGTTACAAAAGTTATAGGAACTTGTATGTCTCTTGGAATAATGGTTACAATGAATCAACGTCTTGATGCCGAAACATTGACTATTGTTGCAGAAGAATTTGGTTTTGAAGTTGAATTTATAACTACAGACATCGAAGATGCTATAGAAATTGTTGCCGATAGAGAAGAAGATTTAGTAACTAGAGCACCAATTGTTACCGTAATGGGACACGTTGATCACGGTAAAACATCGCTTCTAGATTATATTCGTAAAGAAAATGTTATTGCTGGAGAATCTGGAGGAATAACACAACATATTGGAGCTTATGGAGTTACTCTTGATGGCGGACAAAAAATAACATTCCTTGATACACCTGGACACGAAGCGTTTACCGCAATGCGTGCTCGTGGAGCTCAAGTAACAGATATTGCAATTATTGTAATTGCAGCCGATGATGATATAATGCCTCAAACTAAAGAAGCAATTTCTCACGCTCAAGCAGCAAATGTACCAATGATATTTGCAATCAATAAAGTTGATAAACCAAATGCTAATCCTGAAAAAATAAAGGAAAAACTAGCATCAATGAATTTACTTGTTGAAGATTGGGGAGGAAAATATCAATCACATGATATTTCTTCTAAAGTTGGAACAGGTGTAAAAGAATTACTTGAAAAAGTATTACTTGAAGCTGAAATTTTAGACCTAAAAGCAAATCCAAATAAACCAGCAGTTGGAACAGTAGTAGAAGCTCAACTTGATAAAGGAAGAGGTTATATTTCTACAATATTAGTACAATCAGGAACATTAAGAATTGGAGATTACGTACTTGCTGGAAAAAATCATGGAAAAGTAAAAGCCATGCATGATGAAAGAGGTCACAACGTTTTAGTTGCTGGTCCATCTACACCAATATCAATTTTAGGATTGGATGGAGCATCAACAGCTGGAGATAAATTTAACGTTTTTGAAGACGAAAGAGAAGCTAAACAAATTGCTGCCAAACGTACTCAATTAATGCGTGAACAATCAGAGAGAACTCAACGAAGAGTTTCTCTTGCAGAAATTGGACGTCGAATTGCGCTTGGACAATTTAAAGAACTTAATATTATCCTTAAAGGTGACGTTGATGGTTCTGTTGAAGCACTTTCTAACTCATTTACTAAATTATCTACAGAAGAAATTCAAATAAATATCATTCATAAAGGAGTTGGAGCAATTACCGAAACCGATGTAATGTTGGCATCTGCCTCTGACGCAATTATTATAGGATTTAATGTTCGTCCTGCTGGAAATGCACGTCAACTTGCCGATAAAGAAGAAATTGATATCAGAAATTATTCAATTATATATGATGCAATTGATGACTTGAAAGATGCAATGGAAGGAATGCTTTCTCCAGAAATGAAAGAAGAAATTACTGGAACTGCAGAAATTCGAGAAACGTTCAAAATCTCTAAGGTTGGAACAATTGCAGGTTGTATGGTTACCGATGGTAAAATTTTTAGAAATTCTAAGATACGTTTAATTAGAGAAGGTGTAGTAATTTATACAGGAGAGTTAACAGCTCTTAAACGTTTTAAAGACGATGTAAAAGATGTTGCAAAAGGTTATGATTGTGGTATTCAACTTAAAAATTATAACGAAATAGAACAATTAGATATTATTGAAGCTTACCAAGAAGTTATGGTTAAGAAAAAACTGAAATAAAATTTTAGTCAAAAAAAAATCCTGAGTAATGAACATGCCCCAAAAAGTTAGACACTATTTGGGGCATTTTTTATGGAAAGAAAAGTTATAAACTATACTTCAAGCCACCATATAAATTGCGTCCAGGAGCATTCATTCCAGAAGCAAAAGTTCTATATTGAGTATCCAAAATATTTTCAACTCCAGCATAAAAGGTTGCCTTTTTAAACACCTTTAATGAAGTTTTAAAATTATAAGTTTCCCATGCTGGCATTCCTCCATTTGGTGCATATTGTTCATTGTCTTCTCCATTTAAAAAATAATCATCAATATTTTTCTTTCCATTATATAGCATGTAAGCTTCTATAGAATAATTGTTTTTAGAATAATTAAGACCAATTTTTCCATAAAATGGTGGGATATGATCTAAGGGAGTTTGTTTATTATCATCAATAATTCTTCCTAAAGTAGAATTGAAAGTTGAAGTAAATAATAAATTTTCTATAATAAAGGTTTTCATAGAAAAGGAAACTCCAGTTATAAAAGCTTTACCTTTATTTTGACTAGCAAATACTTGACTGTTTACACCATCATAAATTATTTCGGATGCACCGTTAAATGTAAATTTGTCTTTTACAATTGCATCAGTTAATCTAGTGTAGTAATAATTTGTTTCAAATTCAAAACGTTTATTTTTGCTGTTAATTCTAAAGCCAAAATCGGCAGTTAAAGTTTTTTCAGGTTTAATATTTTCATTAGGAACAACTACTGAACCAGCACTTGATTCAAACACTTTAGCCAAATCATCAATGTTTGGAACTCTAAACCCGGTACTTAAATTGGCAATTAAACTAAATTCATCATTTGTTTTATGAATTATTCCAGTCGATAAACCGTAAGTTAAATTACTTTGATTTATACTATCAAATGGTAATTCAAAAATAGAATTATCTTTTATAGTACTTTTTAATATTGTATATCCTATTCGTCCACCAATACTCCAATTGGTTTTATTATTTATAGATTCATTATAATGTATAAATAAATCATTTCTAAACATATTATTTTTTCCGTTTGGATATCGTGAATCAATAGTTTCGATTGCACCAGAATTAATATTTTTGCTATAAGCGGATGAATTTAAATTATCATAATAAGTTTCAATACCATATAATAATTCGCTTTTATTAAATTTTCTTTTTAAAACAGAATTTATTGAAAACATAGAAACTTTTTCAATACGGTTTTGTAAATTATAATTTCCAAATTTTCTATTATGCCTGCTTTCTTCAATGTTTTGATAACTTAAATCAAGTGATAAATCACTATTAAAAATAAATTTCTTTTTGTTTAAAGAGTAAATTCCTAATAATCTTTTTTGCGGACCATAATACCATTCTGCATTTTTTAATCCGGCACCACTAACATCTGTAAGTCTATCATATCTAGGAATATCTGTTGTGGTAGAGTATTGAAAGTTTAAATCATGTGTTAATCCATTTTTTTGTTTAAAAGAGAATTTTTGCATAAAGTCATATTGCTTATAGGCAGTAAATTTTTGAATAAATTTATTGTTATTGGCAACAAGTTCATCAACTACATTATTGGTTTGAACATAATAATCTCTTTCGCCAAAAAAGGCGTTGTTATGATTTTGTCTTCTTCCCATTTTTAAATCGCCAAAATCGTTTATAGAGAAAGAAGTTAGTGAGGCAAAGTTTTGTAAACCATAGTTAAGGTTAACATGTAATGATTTTTCTTCGTTAACAGATGAATATCGAGAATTTAAATTAGCATTAAATAAAGATTTATTAATTGATGAAAACAATGGCTTTTTTGTTTCTAAATTTATTGCACCACCTAAAGCATCACTTCCAAACAATGTTGAAGACGAACCATAAAAAATAGTTGTGTTTTCTAACATGTTTTCATCTACTGTTATTATGTTTTGTAAATGACCAGCTCTAAAAATGAGATTGTTCATTCTTACACCATCAACAAGAAGTAAAATTCTACTGGCCTCAAAACCTCTCAAAACTGGACTTCCTCCACCTTGTTGTGATTTTTGAACCGCAACATTTCCAGAATTAGAAAGTAAATCGGCTGTGTTTTGAAAATTCTGAAACTCAATTTCTTTCTTAGTGATAACTTCGGTTTTTTGAGATATGTTTTTTTTGTTTTTTAAATATTTTTGTGAAATAATCATCACTTCTTCTAAGTGACTTGTTTTTGTAGAATCAGATTTGTTTTGTGCAAATCCATAAAAGGAGCACAAAACTAAAAAATATAAATGCTTTTTCATTTTTAGTTATATATAAGTAAATAATTTCCATTTCTAAATTTTTGAAATGAAATATAAGGAGTTTAAATCTTTATTTAAACTAGAACTAAAAGTTAAAAAAGCTTGGTGGGTGAAAAATAGAAAAAGAATAGCAGTTTTTTATAAATTTAAGATTAGAAAAATTTTCTTTTTTTATAAAAAAATTATAGGTAGAATTAAAGTATGATATTTTAAAAATATATAGATTAAAATATTTTTTTGTCAAATGCGGATTACTTTTTTTGTTTTTAGAATGAAGAGTTTTTTTTATGCTTTTTAAAATAATTTCAGATTTGTCTTTGTAAGCAATAACATGAACTTCATTTTTTGTTTTTTTATATGATTTTACATCATAATAATGATTTTTGTATAAAAACTCATCCTTATCCGATAACTCATCCCAAAAATTAATTGAAAGTTTTATTAACTCATTATTTTCAGAAGACAATAATATTTTTCTATTAACTTGCATTATATCGGTTATAAAAATATCCGAAAACATCAGCAATAAAAAAGTGATGAATGTAAAAGAGATAAATAAAACCTTAATTCTTCTAAAAAACATTATTTGTTTGGTTTTATTAAAATTGAATTTGGGTATTTTTTCTTCAAAACAATGAAATTTCTTTCAGCTTCAATTCTAGTTTTAAAATTACCAACTATTACTTTATAAACCGGAGTGTTAAAAATTATTGTTGAATCATAGTTATTAAATTCCATTTTAAAATCTACTAAAACTTTTTTAGAACTTTCACTATCACCACTAAATATTTGAATTTTATAATTGTTATTGATTGTAAGTGAGCTGTTTAATTTTCTTTTTTCGTTCAATAGCTGTTCAAATTTTTCATCTTGACTAAGCACGATGTTTTGAGCTTTCATTACATTAATTGAATTAAAAGTGATAATTAAAACTAGGCAATATTTTATACTATTTTTCAATAAACTTCTCATAAGGGTTTGATTTATATGCAAATGTAATACTTCTATTAATATTCAAAAGCCAATTTATTATTTAGAATTAATATAAATTGATAATTAAGATATATTTAAGGTTTTGAGAATAATTCATAAGTCGTATTTTTGTGCAAGTTTTTAAAAATGCATAGACCTTTTTCTAATAATATTGCTAGAAAAATCCGTGCCAAAATTGTAGAAAATCATTAATAATATGGAAAAAGTGGGTAACCATAATTCGATTTCTAGGAATTTAATTCTCAGTTTAGCCTTAGCGCTATCATTCACCTTAAATTTATTTGCTCAAGAAGCAGTTCCTGTAGCTACAGTTCCAGCAACAGTTGCTGTTGCTACGCCAGTTGCTGCTGGTGGTGATGCAGTAAAAGGAAAGGAATTATTTAACACAAATTGTGCGGCTTGTCATAAACTAGATGCTAAAGCAACTGGTCCGGCACTTCGAGGTGTGGCAAACAAGCATGATATGGCTTGGCTTTATAAATGGGTTAATAACAGTTCAGAATTGATAAAATCTGGCGATGCAGCTGCAGTAAAAGTATTTGAAGAAAACAATAAGTCAGTAATGACAGCATTTCCTCAATTATCTAATGCTGACATTGATAATATTATTGCATATACTTCAACTCCACCACCGCCAAAAGTTGATGTTGTTGGAGGAAAACTACCAACTGGAAATGTACAAGAAAGTGGAATTTCTAACAATGTTATTTTAGGAGTTTTAGCATTCGTTATGTTAATTTTAGTAACAATGTTATTTTTAGTAAACAATGTGTTGACTAAAATTGCAAAAAATAACGGAATTGAAACCGCAGATAAAAAAATAGATTTCTTAAACATTCCAAGAGCTTTTGCTAAAAACCAATTTTTGCTTTTAGTTTCTGCAATATTCCTATTGTTAGCGAGTGGATATTTTGTTTACGGATATTTATCACAAATTGGTGTAGATCAAAATTATGCACCAATACAACCTATTCATTATTCTCACAGAATTCACGCAGGAAGTAACGGAATAGATTGTAAATATTGTCACTCGGCTGCTCGTACAAGTAAAAATGCTGGAATTCCTTCGTTAAATGTTTGTATGAATTGTCATAAAAACATTGCTGAAGTTTCTGATACAACAGCAACAGCTGATCATTCTAAAGCATTTTATGATGGAGAAATAAATAAATTGTATGAAGCTGTTGGTTGGGATAAAGCTGGGCAAAAATATACAGGTAAAACTAAACCTGTAAAATGGGTTCGTATTCATAATTTGCAAGATTTTGTATATTTCAATCACTCTCAACACGTTTCTGTTGCAGGAATTGAATGTCAAAAATGTCATGGCGAAGTTCAAACTTATGAAATACAAAAACAATTTGCTCCATTAACAATGGGTTGGTGTATAGATTGTCACCGCAAAACCGATGTTAAAATGGAAGGAAACGCATACTACGATAAAATTCATACAGAACTTTCTAAAAAATATGGTGTAGACAAATTGACTGCAGCACAAATGGGAGGTTTAGAATGTGGTAAATGCCACTATTAATATATTACTAAGAAGCTAATTTTTATATACAATATGTCATCAAACAAAAAATACTGGAAAAGTGTTGAAGAACTAAACGAAAATAGTTCTATTGTTGAGACGCTTAGAAATAACGAATTTGTTGAAGAAATTCCAACAAATGAATTTTTAGGAGACGCTGCGTCTTTGTCATCATCATCAACTACTCGTCGTGATTTTTTAAAGTATGTTGGTTTCAGCACAGCAGCTGCAACTTTGGCTGCTTGTGAAGGTCCAGTACACAAATCAATACCATATGTAGTTCAACCAGAACAAATTATTCCTGGAATTGCAGATTATTATGCAACTACAATGTTTGATGGTTTTGATTTTGCAAATCTTTTAGTAAAAACAAGAGAAGGTCGTCCAATTAAAATTGAAAACAATACTATAGCTGGAGCAAAATTTACTGCTAACGCTAGAGTTCATGCTTCAGTATTGTCATTATATGATAATATGCGTTTGAAAAACCCAACGATTGACGCTAAAAGTTCAAATTGGTCTGAGGTTGATGCAAGAATTAAAGCAAGTTTAATTGATGCTAAAGCCAAAAATGGTCAAATTGTTTTATTAACAAACACATTAGCAAGTCCATCTACAGAAAAATTAATTGCAGATTTTATTGCCAAGAATCCAAATACACAACACATTATATATGATGCTGTATCAGAATCTGCAGCATTAGACGCATTTGAAAGTGTTTATGGAGAAAGAGCATTAGCCGATTTAGATTTTTCAAAAGCAAATACAATTGTTTCTGTCGGAGCAGATTTCTTAGGAGATTGGCAAGGTGGAGGTTTTGATTCAGGTTATGCTAAAGGAAGAATTCCTCAAAACGGAATGATGTCTAAGCATTTTCAGTTTGAATCAAACATGACATTATCTGGTGCTTCTGCCGATAAAAGAATTGCAATGTCTGAAGCTAATCAAAAACAAGCTTTAGTAAAAATATACAATATTATTACAGGTTCATCAGTTCCAAATTTTTTAGATAAAGATTTTGATGAAGCCGTAATGAAAGCTGCAAAGCAATTAAATGATGCAGGAAGCAAAGGACTTTTAGTTTCTGGAATTCAAGATAAAAACGCTCAACTATTAGTAATTGCAATAAATCAAGTTTTAAAAAGCGAAACATTCTTAACTGCTGGAACTAGACAAATAAGAAAAGGTTCTAACGAAAAAATAACTCAGTTAATTGCTGATATGAATTCTAAAAAAATTCATACGATTATAATGAGTGGTGTAAATCCTGCCTATACTTTAGCCAATAGCGCAGCTTTTATTTCTGGATTAAAAAATACAAAATTATCAGTTGCTTTTTCATTAAAAGAAGATGAAACTGCTTCTTTAACAACTATAGCAGCTGCTGTTCCACATTATTTAGAATCTTGGAATGACCATAGTTTGACAAAAGGAACCTATTCTTTAACGCAACCTACAATTCGTCCATTATTTAATACAAAACAATTTCAAGATGTTTTATTGTCATTAAATGGAATTTCTGGTTCTTATTATGATTATTTAAAATCTAATATAGGAGGTTCTGTTTCTGGACTTACCTGGAATCAATTAGTTCATGATGGAATATATGTTGGTGCTACATCAAGTATTTCTGGAGGAACAGCCGATTATAGTGCTGCAGCAAATGCTCTAGCTAAATCAAATCCATCTTCTAGTTATGAATTAGTACTATATACAACAACAGGATTAGGTGATGGTCAACAAGCTAATAATCCTTGGTTACAAGAATTTCCAGATCCAATTACAAGAGTTTCATGGGACAATTATTTAACAGTTTCAAAATTTGATGCTGAAAAATTAAAATTAGAAAACGAAATTGTTGCTAATGGAGGATTAAATGGTAGTTATGCAACAGTAACTGTTGGAAATACTAAAATAACTGCTCCAGTAATTATTCAACCAGGTCAAGCAAAAGGAACAATAGGATTAGCATTAGGATACGGAAAAAAAGCTTCATTAAAAGAAGAAATGCAAGTTGGAGTCAATGCCTATTTAGTATATAATAATTTCAAAAATGTTCAATCTGCACAAATTGTCAAAGCAGATGGAGAACATGAGTTTGCAAGTGTTCAGTCTCAAAAAACCTTAATGGGTAGAGGTGATATTGTAAAAGAAACTACCTTAGAAGTATTTAAAGCAAAATATAACGAACCTCAAATTTGGAATCCTGTTCCAATGGTTTCACTAGATCATAAAGAAGTTCCTGCAACATCGGTAGATTTATGGGAGTCTTTTGATCGCTCTGTAGGTCATCATTTTAATCTTTCAATAGATTTAAATGCTTGTACTGGTTGTGGTGCTTGTGTTATAGCTTGCCACGCAGAAAATAATGTTCCTGTAGTTGGAAAATCTGAAGTAAGAAGAAGTCGTGATATGCATTGGTTGCGTATTGATAGATATTATTCATCAGAAGATACATTTGCTGGAGATAATAAGAAAAAAGATGATTTTGATGGATTAACAGGAGAAAAAGGTTCGCTAAGCGGATTTGGACAAATGGAGAATCCAGCGGATAATCCTCAAGTTGTTTTTCAACCAGTAATGTGTCAGCATTGTAATCACGCACCTTGTGAAACAGTTTGTCCAGTTGCTGCTACATCACATAGTCGTCAAGGTCAAAACCACATGGCTTATAATAGATGTGTTGGAACAAGATATTGTGCTAATAACTGTCCATATAAAGTACGTCGTTTTAACTGGTTCTTATATGCTAAAAACGATGAATTTAATTATCATATGAATGATGATTTAGGTCGTATGGTTGTTAACCCAGATGTAAATGTTCGTTCTCGTGGAGTAATGGAAAAATGTTCAATGTGTATTCAAAAAACACAATTAACAATTTTAACAGCCAAAAGAGAAGGAAGAGAAGTTGGAGTTGATGAATTTCAAACAGCATGTTCAAGTGCATGTTCAACTGGAGCAATGATGTTTGGAGATGTAAATAATAAAGAAAATACAATTGCTTTACTTGCAGAAGATAAAAGAGCTTACCATTTGTTGGAAAGTGTTGGTACAAAACCAAATGTGGTTTATCAAGTGAAAGTTAGAAATATATAATTAATCAAGAAACAATATAAAGGATTATGTCGTCTCATTACGAAGCACCCATTAGAAAACCCTTAGTTATAGGTGATAAAAGTTATCATGATATAACCGTAGATGTAGCTGCACCTGTAGAAGGTAGAGCAAACAAACAGTGGTGGACTGTATTTTCTATCGCATTAGCAGCTTTCCTTTGGGGAATTGGTTGTATAGTTTATACAATTTCAACAGGTATTGGTACTTGGGGATTAAATAAAACTGTAGGTTGGGCTTGGGATATTACCAATTTTGTATGGTGGGTTGGAATTGGTCATGCAGGAACACTTATTTCTGCCGTACTTTTATTATTCCGTCAACGATGGAGAATGGCTATTAACCGTTCTGCAGAAGCAATGACAATTTTTTCTGTTATTCAAGCAGGTTTATTTCCAATTATCCACATGGGTAGACCATGGTTAGCATATTGGGTTGTTCCAATTCCGAATCAATTAGGGTCTTTATGGGTTAACTTTAACTCACCATTACTTTGGGACGTATTTGCAATCTCTACCTATCTTTCGGTTTCATTAGTTTTCTGGTGGACAGGTTTATTACCAGATTTTGCAATGTTAAGAGATAGAGCTGTTACTCCATTTACAAAAAAAGTATATTCAATATTAAGTTTTGGATGGAGTGGAAGAGCTAAAGATTGGCAGCGTTTTGAAGAAGTTTCTCTTGTTTTGGCAGGTTTAGCAACTCCACTTGTACTTTCGGTACACACAATTGTATCTTTTGACTTTGCTACTTCTGTAATTCCAGGTTGGCATACAACAATTTTTCCACCATACTTCGTTGCAGGAGCAGTTTTTTCTGGATTTGCAATGGTAAATACTTTACTTATTATTATGAGAAAAGTATCTAAACTAGAAGCTTATATCACCATTCAGCATATCGAATTGATGAACATTGTAATCATGATTACGGGTTCAATTGTTGGTGTAGCTTATATTACAGAGTTATTTGTAGCATGGTATTCTGGTGTAGAATATGAACAATATGCTTTCTTGAACAGAGCAACTGGTCCATACTGGTGGGCATATTGGTCTATGATGACATGCAATGTTTTTTCACCTCAATTTATGTGGTTTAAAAAATTAAGAACTAGTATAATGTTCTCTTTTATAATTTCAATTGTTGTAAATATTGGAATGTGGTTTGAGCGTTTTGTAATCATTGTAACATCTTTACATCGTGATTACCTTCCGTCATCATGGACAATGTTTCAACCAACATTCGTAGATATTGGAATTTTTATTGGAACTATAGGATTTTTCTTTGTGTTGTTTTTATTATATGCTAGAACATTCCCAGTAATTGCACAAGCAGAGGTTAAAACAATTTTAAAATCTTCTGGACAAAATTATAAAAGACAAAGAGAAATAGAAGATAACAATCATTCAGAAAAACATTAATATTTATTATGAGTAGTAATAAAGTTATACACGCTATATACAATGATGATGATATTTTAATGGATGCTGTAAAGCAAACCAGAAAAGCACATCACCATATTGAAGAGGTTTTTACTCCTTTTCCAGTACACGGATTAGATAAAGCAATGGGTTTGGCGCCAACACGACTAGCAATTTGCGCTTTTATTTATGGTTGTATTGGTCTAGCAGTTGCAACAATTATGATGAATTTTATAATGATTACTGATTGGCCTCAAGATATTGGAGGAAAACCAAGTATGAGTTATATTCAAAACATGCCTGCCTTTGTTCCGGTTATGTTTGAAATGACAGTTTTCTTTGCCGCTCACTTAATGGTTATTACTTTTTATATGAGAAGTAGATTATGGCCATTTAAAGAAGCTGAAAATCCTGATGTTAGAACAACAGATGACCATTTTTTAATGGAAGTATCAGTAAATAATAATGAAGACGAATTAACTTCTTTTCTTAAAAGTACCGGAGCAATTGAAGTTAAAGTAATAGATAAGCATTAAAACTAGATATGAAAAGTTTAATTAAAATAGCAGCACTATTCGCATTAGTAATTTCATTTTCTTCTTGTAAAGATGATTTGAAACCTAACTATCAGTACATGCCAAATATGTACGAATCTGTGGCATACGAAACCTATTCAGAATCGAATGCTTTTAAATCTCCAACAGGATTAAATGGTAAAGAAGGACAACTTCCTGCAAATGGATCAATAAAAAGAGGTTTTGTACCTTATGATTTGCCAAATACTACAGAAGCTTACAATTCATCTAAATTGATAACAAATTCTCCTCTAGATTCATCAACCGTTGATATGAAAAAAGCCGAAGAATTGTTTACAATTTATTGTGCAATATGTCATGGTACAGCTGGAGACGGTAAAGGAAAATTAGTAAAACAAGAAAAATTTCTAGGCGTTCCAAGTTATAAAGACAGACAAATTACTAAAGGAAGTATTTATCATGTAATTACTTATGGTTTAAACTCAATGGGTTCACATGCTAATCAATTAAGTTCTAAAGAAAGATGGATGGTTGCCGAACATGTTCTTAAACTTAAAAATCAATAATTTAGATAATAAACAGATAGTTATATAGATATGTATACATTTTCAAAAAAATTAAAAACCACAGCGATTATTCTAATGATTTTAGGATTAGTTGGTATTGTGTATGGTTTTTTATCTGCTCCAAAAACTATAGAAGAGGTAGAAAAAATTGTTGCCGAAAGTCAACATGGTTCACATAACGCAGAAGTAGTTGATCACAAAACTACTTCACACGAAGCTGATCCAGTTATGGCTCATGAAGAAAATGATTCTTTAAAACATGTAGTTTCACATAACATGGAAATTACTGAAGACTCAACAAAAACAGATACTACTACTTTAGATTTAGCTTTAGTAGAAAAAATGGATAAAGAAGAAGCGCACAAAGTTGCAGAAATTGATGAAAAAGCTGAGCATAAAGAACATGTAGAGCATGTATTTCATCAATTACAAAATAAACCTTGGGCTGCATTATATGTTGCTTGTATTTTCTTTTTATTAATATCACTAGGTGTTTTAGCATTTTATGCAATTCAGCAAGTGGCTCAAGCAGGTTGGTCACCAGTTTTATTTCGAGTTATGCAAGGAATTACAGCATATTTACCAGTTGCATCTATAATTTTCTTCATATTATTATTACTTTCTGGTTTTCATGTTAATCATTTATTTATATGGATGAAAGAAGGTGTTACAGAAGTTGGACATGAAAACTATGATGCTTTAATAGCAGGAAAATCAGGATATTTAAATGTTGCATTCTGGTTGTCAAGAGCAGCAATTTTCTTATTAGGTTGGAATTTATATAGATACTTATCAAGAAAAAATTGTTTAGCTCAAGATGAAGCTAATGATAACTCTTTTTACAAAAAGAATTTTAAACTTTCTGCTGGATTTTTAGTGTTCTTTATTGTTACAGAATCAATTATGGCTTGGGATTGGATTATGTCAGTTGATCCACACTGGTTCAGTACATTATTTGGATGGTATGTTTTTGCAAGTTTCTTCGTAAGCGGAATTACAACTATTTCTCTAGTTACTTTATATCTAAAATCTAAAGGATATTTAGAAAATGTAAATTCAAGTCATATTCATGATTTATCTAAATTTATGTTTGGAATTAGTGTTTTCTGGACATACTTATGGTTTTCTCAATTTATGTTAATTTGGTATTCAAATATTCCAGAAGAAGTAACTTATTTTAAAACAAGAATTGAACATTTTAATTTGCCGTTCTTTGGTGCAGTAGTTATGAATTTTGTTTTTCCAATATTAGTATTAATAAATACCGATTTTAAAAGAATTGCAGGAATTATTGTATTTGCAGGAATTGTAATTTTATTAGGTCACTATATTGATTTCTTTAATATGATTATGCCATCTACAGTTGGTGAACAATGGTATATTGGTGTTTCAGAAATAAGTTCTTTATTATTTTTCTTAGGATTATTCATATTTGTAGTATTCAACGCTTTAACCAAAGTGCCACTTACTCCAAAACGTAATCCATTTATTGAAGAAAGTAAACATTTTCATTATTAATATTTAAAGTAAAAAACAAATGAATAGTTTTTTAGTTATCATAGTTTTAGTATTATTATCAATTGCTATTTGGCAATTAACTAAAATTTTTGACCTTACTCAAGTAGGAAAATCATCAGACGACTCTCAAGTTGCAAATGATACTGACAATAAAGTAAATGGTTACTTAATGTTTGCGTTTTTAATTTTTATTTATCTAACAACTATTTTTTGTATTGTTGAGTATGGACATTTTCCTATGATGGATAATTCTGCTTCAGAACATGGTAAAGATTTAGATCAATTAATGTGGATTTCAATGTTATTGATTTTCGTAGTTCAAACAATAACTCAAGCATTGCTTCATTATTTTGCATTTAAATATAGAGGAAGAAAAGGTCAAACAGCTTTATATTTTGCAGACAATAATAGATTAGAATTCATTTGGAGTTCTATTCCAGCTATTGTTTTGGCGGTTTTAATATTTTATGGACTTTACGCTTGGACAGATATTATGTTTGTTGACGAAAAAGACAATAATACTATGGTTGTTGAATTGTATGCAAAACAATTTGGTTGGGAAGCTAGATATTCAGGATCAGATAATGTACTAGGAAAAGCAAATGTTAGATACATTGAAGGAGTAAACACTGTTGGTGTAGATTTAGCAGATCCAAATGCACAAGACGATATTGTTGTTAATGAATTGCACTTACCAAAAGGAAAACGTGTTCTTTTTAAAATACGTTCTCAAGATGTACTTCACTCTGCATACATGCCACACTTTAGAGCACAAATGAATTGTGTTCCCGGAATGGTAACTCAATTTTCTTTTATTCCAACTGTTACAACTACTGAAATGAGAGAGAGTGATGATATGATTGAAAAAGTATCAAATATTAATGCAATAAGACAGAAAAAAAGTTTAAAACTTATTGCAGAAGGAAAGACTGGTTTAGACCCTTATACATTTGACTATTTGTTGTTGTGTAATAAAATTTGCGGAGCTTCACATTATAATATGCAAATGAAAATTGTTATTGATACACCTCAAGAATTTAAAACATGGTTAAAAGATAAGCCAACACTAGTTCAAGCTGTAAAAACTTCAAACGCAACACCTGAGGCAACCGAAGAAACAAAAGGAACTAAAGACACAACTATAGTGAAAAAAGATTCAACTACAGTTGCACAAGTCGAAATAAAAAAATAAAATAAAAATTTATATTTAAATATAGCAATGAGTCACGAACACGATCACAACGAACACGATCACCACGAAGAGCACCATCATAAAGATACGTTTATCACTAAATATATATTTAGTATAGACCACAAAATGATTGCTAAACAATATCTAATTACTGGTATAGTAATGGGATTGATTGGTGTTGGAATGTCAATGCTTTTTAGAATGCAATTGGCTTGGCCAGAAGAATCATTCAAATTATTTAGTTTCTTTTTAGGTGAAAGAATGGCTCCAGGTGGAGTAATGAATAATGAAACTTATCTTGCTCTTGTTACAATACATGGAACTATTATGGTTTTCTTTGTATTAACTGCCGCTTTGAGTGGTACTTTTAGTAATTTACTAATACCTCTTCAATGTGGAGCTCGAGATATGGCTTCAGGTTTCCTTAATATGGTTTCCTATTGGTTGTTTTTTACCTCAAGTGTTGTTATGGTTAGCTCATTATTTGTAGAATCTGGACCAGCATCTGCAGGATGGACAGTTTATCCACCATTAAGCGCATTGCCTCAAGCAATTTCAGGTTCTGGAATGGGAATGACACTGTGGCTTACATCAATGGCAATATTTATTGCATCTTCATTAATGGGTTCATTAAATTATATTGTAACAGTAATTAATTTAAGAACTAAAGGTATGTCTATGACTAGACTTCCATTAACAATTTGGGCTTTTTTCATAACAGCTGTAATTGGTGTTATTTCTTTTCCAGTTTTACTGTCTGCAGCTTTAATGTTGATTATGGATAGAGGTTTTGGAACTTCATTCTTTTTATCTGACATTTATATTGCAGGAGAAGTATTAAATTATCAAGGTGGTTCACCAGTATTATTTGAACACTTGTTTTGGTTTTTAGGTCATCCAGAAGTTTATATTGTATTACTTCCAGCTTTAGGAATAACATCTGAAGTAATTGCTACCAACTCTCGTAAACCAATTTTTGGATATAGAGCAATGATTATGTCTATTCTTGCAATTGCATTTTTGTCTACAATTGTTTGGGGACATCATATGTTTATTTCTGGAATGAATCCTTTCTTGGGTTCTGTATTTACTTTTACTACATTATTAATTGCAATTCCTTCTGCCGTAAAAGCTTTTAATTATATTACAACGCTTTGGAAAGGAAACCTACAATTAAATCCAGCAATGTTATTTTCAATCGGATTAGTTTCTACTTTCATTACTGGCGGTTTAACAGGTCTTATTCTTGGAGATAGTACTTTAGATATTAACGTTCACGATACTTATTTTGTAGTTGCTCACTTTCACTTAGTAATGGGTATTTCTGCTCTTTACGGAATGTTTGCAGGTATTTATCATTGGTATCCAAAAATGTTTAAAAGAATGTTGAATAAAAACCTTGGTTATATTCACTTTTGGGTAACAGCTACTTGTGCTTATGGAGTTTTCTTTCCAATGCACTTTATTGGAATGGCTGGTTTACCAAGACGTTATTATACAAATACTAACTTTCCATTATTTGATGATTTGCAAAATGTAAATGTTATTATAACAATTTTTGCATTAGTTGGTGGAGCTTTTCAAATTGTTTTCCTATGGAATTTCTTCTACAGCATGTTCTACGGTAAGAAAACAGTTCAAAATCCATGGAGATCAAATACTTTAGAATGGACTGCTCCAATAGAACACATTCACGGAAACTGGCCTGGAGCAATTCCAGAAGTACACAGATGGCCATATGATTACAGTAAACCTGGTCATGACGAAGATTTTGTGCCTCAAAATGTTCCTATGAAAGAAGGTGAAGAAGTATTACACCATTAATAATTAAAACATAAATATAAATATGCCTTTCCTTGTTGAAAGGCATTTTTATTTACAACCAACTTTGTTATATATTTGTACTATGAACGAAAATTTAGATCCTACAAATTCTAATTATAATCCAGAAGAACTCGATCTTGAAAAAAAATTAAGACCACTTTCTTTTGATGATTTTACAGGTCAAGAACAAGTTTTAGACAATCTAAAAGTATTTGTTGAAGCTGCCAATCAAAGGAATGAAGCATTAGATCATACACTTTTTCATGGTCCACCAGGATTAGGAAAAACTACATTGGCAAACATCTTGGCGAGTGAACTTGGTGTTGGAATAAAAATAACATCTGGTCCAGTTCTTGATAAGCCAGGAGATTTAGCTGGGTTGCTAACAAATCTTGAAGAAAGAGACGTTCTTTTTATAGACGAAATTCATCGTTTAAGTCCAATTGTAGAAGAATATTTATATTCTGCAATGGAAGATTTTAAAATTGATATTATGATAGAATCTGGTCCAAATGCTAGAACTGTTCAAATCAATTTAAGTCCATTTACACTTGTTGGCGCTACAACTCGTTCAGGATTGTTAACTGCTCCAATGAGAGCACGTTTCGGAATTCAAAGCCGTTTGCAATATTATAATACAGAACTATTAACAACCATTGTTCAAAGAAGTTCAGGAATTCTAAAAATGCCAATTACCATGGAAGCAGCAATAGAAATAGCTGGTAGAAGTCGTGGAACTCCTAGAATTGCAAATGCACTTTTAAGAAGAGTACGAGATTTTGCTCAAATAAAAGGGAACGGAAATATAGACATAGAAATTGCACGTTTTGCACTAAAAGCATTGCATGTTGATGCGCATGGTTTAGACGAAATGGACAATAAAATTCTAAATACAATTATTGATAAATTCAAAGGTGGTCCAGTGGGACTATCAACACTTGCTACAGCAGTTTCAGAAAGTAGTGAAACCATAGAAGAAGTTTACGAACCATTCTTGATTCAAGAAGGATTTATTATGAGAACTCCAAGAGGAAGAGAAGTTACAGAAAAAGCATACAAGCATTTAGGTAAAGTAAAATTGAATGTTCAAGGTGGATTGTTTTAAATGAGGAAGATGGAAGAATGAAGATGGAAGAATGAAGATGGAAGATGGAAGAATAAAAAATGAAGTTGGAAGAATGAAGTTGAAGATAGAATCTTGAA
>NZ_JAYVFH010000150.1:0-17151 GCF_043773265.1 Flavobacterium sp.
AAAATCACAGATGCTACATTATTCGCAACTGGAGTTTCTCAGATAAAAAAATCTGTTGAAATGGAACCTTTATTAGCAAATGCTTTAAACGAAATTGGTAAAAATTATTTTACTCAAAAATCGTATGCAGCAGCAGCTTCACTATTTGAAATTGCAATTACAAATCCAAATTCTAAAAACTTTCTTGAAGACAGTATTTATTATGGAATATCAGTTTACACAGTAAATAGAGGAAAAGATGCAAAAACTATCGACAATGTTAGTTTAGACAAAGCAGATAAAGCAATTGATGCTGTAATTGTTGCCAAACCAGAATATACAGAAGCATACTTCTATAAAGCAAGAATTAATAATTCTTTAGAAAAAGATGACGTTATGGCAGTAAACTATCAAAAATTTGTTGACCTAGTTTTAGCTAAAGGTGAAGAAGAAGCTACAAAAAATAAAACTAAAATAATAGAATCTTATAATGCAATTGGAGCACATTATGCAAATTCAGATAAAGTAAAAGCTGTAGAATATTTTAATAAAACTTTAGCAATAGATTCAGCCAATACTTATGCATTAGATTCTGTTAAGTCTTTAAAATGAAGTGCAGACCCAATAATACCTGCAAGTACTACAACTCCTAAAAAGAAAGTTGTAAAAAAAGTTAAGAAGAAAAAATAAACATAAAACTCGTCTGGTAGAAAAACTTGACGAGTTTTTTTATTGTTAAATTTTGTAAGAAATAGTTACATTAAATACTAAAGTCATTATTTTGTAGTTATTATTGAAACTAACCAAAATTTTATGCCAAAATATTTTTACTCAATTGCTGCCATATTATTTTTTTCTTTATCATTTGGTCAAAACCTAGTTACCATTAAAGGTAAAGTTATTGATGAATCTACAAAATTACCAATCGAATCTGCAACGGTTTATCTAACTTCGGTAAAAGACTCATCAGTTGTAGATTATACAATTACAGACAAATTTGGAAAATTTAATTTCAAAATCAAGAAATTAATCAAGCCGATTTATTTAAAAATATCCTATGTTTCGTATGAAGAATTTAAAGTTGATTTGAAAGAAATTTCAGCCGATAGAGATTTTGAAACTATAGCACTAAAAATTGCAATTACCAATTTGGATGAAGTTCTAATAAAAAAAGAAATTCCTCCAATTAGAATTAAAAAAGATACTTTAGAATTCAATGCTTCCTCTTTTAAAGTTCGTCCAGATGCTAATGTTGAAACTTTATTGAAACAATTGCCTGGAGTAGAAATTGATGCCGAAGGAAAAATTACGGTTAACGGAAAAGAAGTAAACCAAATTCTCGTAAACGGAAAGCCATTTTTTGATAAAGACGGAAAAATTGCCTTGCAAAATTTACCTTCGGATATTATTAATAAAGTTCAAATTACTGACACCAAAACAAAAAAAGAAGAGAAAACTGGTGCAGTTGCAACGTCTGACAATGCAAGTATCAATCTTACTATTGATGAAAAGAAAAATAAAGGTTTTTTTGGCAAAATAATGGGCGGTTTTGGAACAGATAATAGATATGAAACTAGCGGATTGGCAAATTATTTTAAAAATAAAACTAAAATAAGTGCCTTAGCATCATCCAATAATATTAATTCTACAGGATTTTCTATGGATGAAATATTTGATAATATGGGTGGCGGAAGAAGTAGAAGCATGTGGGTAAATGGCGATGGTTCTTTTGGAATAAATGGAAGAAGATTTGGAGGAAATTCTGGAATTACACGTTCTAATATGGTTGGAATTAACTATTCAGACGAGTGGCATAAAGATTTAGAAACAACAGGAAGTTATTTTTTTTCTAATACTAATTCTGAAAATGTAAACAGAACCAATCAAACCAATTTTTTGCCTTCAGGAAATTTTACAACTAATTCGAACTCTAAAACTAATGATGAAAGATTTGGGAACAACTTAAACTTTGAATTAGAATATAAAATGGATTCATTAACTTCTATAATTATTGAGCCAAAATATTCAAAAGCTACAGGTAAATTCAATAGCAATTCATCCCAAACTTCTAAAGATAATTTAGATCAATTGTTAAATGAAAGCACATCAGATGTTATGTCGGATAGTGATTCTAATAATTTTGAAAACACATTAACTTTTACCAAATCATTTAGAAAAAAAGGACGTTATTTTAGTTTTACATTTCAAAATGAAAACAATAAATCAATTGATGATAATATTACAAATTCTAATACTATTTTTTATCAAGGAAGTGATCCAAACGACACAAGAAATCAGCAATCCAAAAACAATTCGATAAAAGATAGTTATAGTACTGATTTCGAGTATTCTGAACCAATAACAGATTCATTAAGTATTAAAATATCTTCCAATTTTTATAGAGAAAATTTAATTGATAGAGTGAAAACTTTAGATTTTGATGGAGTTTCTCAAACCTATTCTATAGAAAATGATTTGCTTTCTATGGCAACAACTTCTAGAACAAAATCTCTAACACCAAAAGCTGGAATAGAATGGAATAAGAAAAATTTTAATTTCAATATAAATATGGGAACTTATATTGTGAATTTTGACAACAATGCCGATTATTTAAATACATTAACAACTTTTAACAAGGATTATATTTTACCAGACATAAATTCAAGTTTCAATTACAGGTTTACAAAAACTAAGAATGTTTGGTTAAGTTATAATTACAATGTCGATTTGCCTTCTGCAACCCAAGTTTTACCAGTTGAAGATTTGTCAAATCCGTTAAATACAATTATAGGAAACCCAAATATTGATGTAAATAAATACCATAATTTGTATTTAAGTTTTAGAGATTATGATTATGCAACTCGATCTGGATATGGTATTTATACTGGTGGAAATTTCTATGATTCACAAATAGTTTCATCAACAATTTTTGATGCCGATAGAAAACGCACAACAACCTACCAAAACGTTTCTGGAACAAGCAATTACTGGTTTGGAATTTATTGGAATAAATCTATCAAGAAGGAAAAAAACAACTATAAATTTGGAATAAATTTAAACAATTCACTCAATGCTTCTAAAGGATTTACGGATGGTGAATTGTTTACAGCCAATTCCTATAATTTTTCGCCTAGAGTAAATTTCACTTACGAAAATGGCGAATTGTTTACCATTAATCCAACGTATAATTATAATTTTAATAAAACTAGATATAGCAATTATGTTGTGAATTCAGCTTCTAATTTTTCACATAAATTCAATATTCAAATTACTAATTATTGGCCAAAAAATTGGGTTTTTGGTAACGATTTTGGATATACATACAATTCTAATATTGCCGACGGATTTAAAAAAGATTTCTATTTATGGAACACCAGTTTGTCCTACAGTTTTTTTAATAAAAAATTAATGGCGAAAGTAAAAGTATATGATGTTTTAAATCAGAATTTAAGCTCTACAAGAACCATTTCTGCAACATCAATTAGAGATGAAGAAAATATTGTTTTAAAGCGTTATGCAATGTTTTCATTAACTTATAAAATCGAAAAGTTTGGAGCCAAAGAAAAGAAACCTTCTGGAAGATTTATGTGGTAAAAAAAATCTGCTTTCCTAGAAAAGCAGATTTTTATATATTAATCAGTTATGAATTGAGTTTACCAACTTCCGCCAGCGCCACCACCAGAAAATCCTCCACCGCCGAATCCTCCACCAAAACCGCCACCACCAGAAGAACCTCCAAAACCACCTCCAAAACTTCCTCCACCAGAACTTCGTCCCATATTACTCAAGATAATTATGTCCAATAAACTTGGTCCTCCAGAATTGTTTCCAGAGTTTCCGCCTTTGTTTTTAGAAGCGATTATTAATATTATAATGAAGATTATTATGAAAATTAAAACAGGAAAAACACTTCCATCGTCATTTGCTTCAACTCTATTGCCTTTATATTTTCCATTTAAAACTTCAAAAATAGCATCTGCACCTTTGTTTAATCCGTTGTAATAACTGCCAGCTTTAAACTCAGGAATAATAATGTTTCTAACAATTTCACCAGTTATTCCTGCAACTAATCTGTCTTCAACTCCATATCCTGGTGCAATCCATATTTTACGTTCTTCTTTTGCTAATAGAATAAAAATTCCATTGTCTTGTTTTGCTTGTCCAATTCCCCATTCATGTCCCCATTTTGGCGCCAAAATTCCAATATCTTCACCATCAATAGTATTTATTGTTACAACTACAATTTGAGTTGTTGTTGAATCAGAATATTTTATAAGTTTTTCTTCTAATTGTGCTTTTTCGGAATCATTTAAGAGTTTAGCATAATCATAAACTGATGTTTGAAAATCTGGCTTTTGAGGAATTTTGAACTGAGCAAATCCTGATTGATAAACCAAAAACAAAACAGTAATTAAAAGAAACTTTGAAAATTTATTAATTAGTTCTTTCATTCTTTTGATATTTCGTTAGAAAGTTCATCAGTATCATTATCCTCAAACGGAAAATGTTTTTTGAGCTGTTCGCCAGCTGAATGTATTCCTTCGACTAATGCCAATTTATTAGCTCCATTTATGAAATGAGAAACCATAATATTTTTAGTAACATTCCAAAAATCAGTAGAAACTTTATCATTAATTCCTTTATCACCATAAATTGCAAATTGCTTACTTTTTACAGCAACATAAATAATAACGCCATTTCTAAGCTGTGTTTCATCCATTTTTAATTCATGAAAAACAGCCACTGCTCGTTCAATTGGAGCAATGTCTGTTTTCTTTTCTAAATGAACGCGAATTTCGCCAGAAGTATTTTTTTCAGCCATTCGAATAGCTTCCACAACTTCTGCTTCTTCGGCTTTAGTTAAAAAATCTTCTACTTTAGACATTATTTCGCTTCTTCTTTTTTATCAAAATCAAATTCTACTTCTGGAGCTTTATCTGCACCAGCAACAGATTCAAAATATGGTTTGGCTTTAAATCCGAACCAACCAGCAAATAAACTATTTGGAAACACACTTACATGATTGTTGTATGGTTTTATTGCTTCATTATATCTAGTTCTAGCTGTAAGAATTTGATTTTCAGTACTTGCTAATTCATCTTGTAATTTCAAGAAATTTTCATTTGCTTTCAAACTAGGATATTGCTCAACAGTAACTAATAATCTTGATAATGCACTACTCATTCCGCCTTGAACTTGGTTAAATTGCGCTAACTGTTCAGGAGTAATATTACTAGGATCAATAGTCATTGATGTTGCTTTTGCTCGAGCTTCAATAACTGCGGTTAGTGTTCCTTTTTCATACTCTGCTGCACCTTGAACTGTTTTAACTAAATTTCCAATAAGGTCATTTCTTCTTTGGTAAGCAGTTTGAACATTACCCCAACTTTCTTTAACATCTTGTTCAAGTGTTACAGCTGTATTATTAATTCCTTTAAAGTAAAAATATCCAAATAATACTACTACTCCGATGATAATTAAAGGCAAAAATTTTCTCATAATTTCTAATTTTTAAAGTTTATTTATTGTTTTTGTTTATTGATTTAATTTTTATTAATTGTAATTGTTATTGATTTTTTTAAGCAACTCTCTTTCTACCAGACAAAATATATACCAAACCGGTTATCATCCAAAAAAATAAAAATCCAACAACCCACATTAGTTTTTCTTGTTTTTCAATCCATTTAGAATTCATTATTTCATAAATGCACATAAACACAAAAAATGCCAAAGCTAAAAGTCCAATTGTTAAAAAGAAATTTGCATTCATCCAAAGCATGATTTTTAGTAATGCTCCAACAATCGTAAACACAAAAGAAACGACGAAGCTTGTGTAAATTAACTTGTCTTTATTCATAAGATTTATAAATTATTTTTAATACTATTTAGTTCTGCTTTTATTGTTTCTAGTTTAGATATAATTGCATATTTATCTAATGTTTTTTTCTGACCTTCTTTTAAATGTGTTTTTGCACCTTCAAGAGTAAAACCTCGTTCTTTAACCAAATGATATATTAATTGCAAATTCTTTACATCTTCTTGGGTAAACATTCTATTTCCTTTAGCATTTTTCTTGGGTTTTAGAATATCAAATTCTTTATCCCAAAATCTTACAAGCGAAGCATTAACTCCAAAAGCACTAGCAATTTCGCCAATACTAAAATATAATTTATCTTTAGATAATTCTATGTGCATTTTTATTTTCTTTTTAATTTTGAACACTAAACACTAAACACTAGTCAAACGACTGATTTTCCTGATTAGCAATTTTAGAAATAGCAACATATTCTGCTGCCGAAATGTTTCCATAATAAAAATTAATAGGATTTACAACTTCACCATCTTTATGAACTTCATAATGCAAATGTGGTGCTTGGCTACGACCAGTACTTCCAACTAAACCAATAACATCGCCACGTTTCACTCTTTGTCCAGGAGAAACCTTATAACTACTTAAATGTCCATACAATGTTAAATATCCAAAACCATGTTCAATCTCAATATGATTTCCATAACCCGAAAGCGAATTGTCTGCATTTTTTATTATTCCATCTCCTGTTGCATAAATTGGAGTTCCAGTTGCAGCAGTAAAATCCATTCCTTCATGCATTTTTCTTGCTTTTGTAAAAGGATCAGTTCTAAATCCAAAACCAGAAGCCATTCTTTTTAAATCTTCATTTTTTACAGGTTGAATTGCCGGAATTGCAATTAATAATTTATCTTTAGCTTGTGCCAATTTTAATATTTCATCCAATGATTTAGACTGAAAAGCCAATGATTTTGTAATGCCATCTACTTTTTTAGAGGTAGTTATTATCAAATCAGAATTGTTAAATCCCTCTAATTCTTTATACCTGTTTTTATCAATAATTCCTTTTCGTTTCTCTCTCGAAACCGGAGTATAATTAAAATAAGTTCGGTATAAATTATTATCTCTATCTTCCATATCAGAAGCAACTTCCTCCAATTGATCTATTTTTTTATTTAAAATAGAATAACGAAGCTTCATACTCTCAATTTCTTGTTGCTGAATCTTGTCTTTTGGGGTTTCTAAAAAAGGAACATTCATGAATAAAACAAAACATAAAAACCCAAACAAAGCCGATGCCAACAGAAATAATGCCGCATAACCCAACTTTAAACCTTTTTTTGGCTTTATTTTTCTGTATGCTAAATTTTCTGTATCGTAATAATACTTAACTTTCTTCGACATTTATTAAATTATACTATTTTTGCACTAGATTTAAGAATAACAATAGTTATACGAACAAATTTAATAAATGTTTCATTCTTTCCTATTTTTTAAGAGCGAAACTTTTAGCATATTTGTAATTGTAATTCCTGCTTTACGCTATATTTTTATACTTCACCGATTTTTAATAATCGGCAAACTATAAAAGATACCGCTACAATCAGGGCTAAACAGCAATCCATTTTAATAAAATTCAATTATTAAAGATATAATAATACAAAATGACATCTAACGAAATCCGTAAACAATTCCTCCAATTCTTTGAATCTAAAGAGCATTTAATCGTTCCATCTGCACCAATTGTTCTAAAAGACGATCCAACACTTATGTTCAACAACTCAGGAATGGCTCAATTCAAAGAATATTTTCTTGGAAACGGAACACCAAAAAGTAAACGAATTGCCGATACACAAAAATGCCTTAGAGTTTCAGGAAAACATAATGATCTTGAAGATGTAGGTTTTGACACTTACCATCACACGATGTTTGAAATGCTTGGCAACTGGTCTTTTGGCGATTATTTCAAAAAAGAAGCTATCAATTGGGCTTGGGAATTATTGACAGAAGTATATAAAATACCAAAAGAAAATCTATACGTTTCCGTTTTTGAAGGAAGCAAAGAAGACAACGTTCCATTCGACCAAGAAGCTTGGGATATTTGGAAAACATTAATCAACGAAGACAGAATAATTCTAGGAAATAAAAAAGACAATTTTTGGGAAATGGGTGATCAAGGTCCGTGTGGTCCATGTTCCGAAATTCATGTTGACATTCGTTCTGCAGCCGAAAAAGCTTTAGTTTCAGGAAAAAGTTTGGTCAACAACGATCATCCACAAGTGGTCGAAATTTGGAATAATGTTTTCATGGAATTCAATCGTAAAGCTGATGGTTCTCTAGAAAAACTTCCAGCGCAACATGTTGATACAGGAATGGGTTTTGAGCGTTTGTGTATGGCATTGCAAGGTGTAACTTCCAATTATGACACTGATGTTTTTACGCCATTAATTGCTAAAGTAGAACTAATTACAGGTTACAAATATACATCAAATGATGCAGTGACAAGTCGCGACTTGTCAATACAAGAAGAACAGAATAAAACAAATATTGCCATTCGAGTAATTGTAGATCATGTTCGTGCCGTGGCTTTTGCCATTGCCGACGGACAGTTACCATCAAATACTGGCGCAGGTTATGTTATTCGTAGAATTTTGCGTCGTGCAATTCGTTACGGATTTACATTTCTTGACACCAAAGAACCTTTTATAAATAAATTGGTAGAAGTATTAGCCAACCAAATGGGCGAATTTTTTCCAGAAATAAAATCACAACAACAATTAGTAACTAATGTCATTCGAGAAGAAGAAGCTTCGTTTTTAAGAACACTAGATCAAGGATTGCAATTGTTAGATAAAGTAATTTTGGAATCTGACAAAAAAACAATAAGTGGCCAAAAAGCTTTTGAATTGTATGATACTTATGGTTTTCCAAAAGATTTAACTGCTTTGATTTTGAAAGAAAAAGAAATGTTGTTTGACGAATTGGATTTTGATAAATCAATGCAAGAACAAAAATCACGTTCTCGTGCTGCGTCAGAAATGTCAACCGAAGATTGGAACGTTTTAATTCCAGGAAATATAGAAACATTTGTTGGATATGATAAAACTGAAAGCGACGTAAAAATCACTCGAATTCGTAAAGTTGACTCTAAAAAAGACGGAATTTTATACCAAATTGTTTTAAACAATACACCATTTTATCCAGAAGGTGGAGGACAAGTTGGCGATAAGGGAATCCTAGTTTCTGCAAACGAAACGATTGAAATTATCGATACTAAAAAAGAAAATAACTTAATTATACATTTTGCAAAACAACTTCCAGAGAATATTGAAGTTGATTTTGTAGCTAAAGTAAACACCGATTTAAGAACGTCAACTTCCAAAAATCACTCGGCTACGCACTTGATGCATTTGGCTTTAAGAAAAATTTTAGGAACACATGTCGAGCAAAAAGGTTCATTGGTTAATCCGAATTATTTACGTTTTGACTTTTCGCATTTTTCTAAAGTTTCTGACGAAGAATTACGTCAAGTTGAAGCAAGTGTAAATGCACAAATTGAAGCACAATTGCAATTGGTAGAACACAGAAATATTCCAATTAAAGTTGCATTGGATAAAGGTGCGATGGCTTTATTTGGTGAAAAATATGGCGATAATGTTCGCATGATTGAATTTGGCGAAAGCAAAGAACTTTGTGGAGGAATTCATGTGAAAAATACTTCCGAAATTTGGCAATTTAAAATCATTTCAGAAGGCGCAGTTGCAGCTGGAATTCGGAGAATTGAAGCCATAACTGGCGATACCGTGAAAAATTTCTATCAAAATCAAGAGAATACATTATCTGAAATAAAAGAAACATTGAAAAATCCGCAGGATATTTTAAAATCGGTGGTTTCCTTGCAAGAAGACAATTCTAAGCTTAAAAAACAAATAGAACAATTATTAAAAGAAAAAATAGAAGTTTTAAAAATTGAACTTTCAAAGGACTTTAAAGAAGTAAACGGAATTAATTTTTTGTCAAAACAAGTAGATTTATCAATGAGTTCTACTAAAGATTTGGCACAATTAATTGGTAGCTCAAAACCAAATTCGTTTGTTTTTCTAGCTTCCATCGAAGATGATTTACCTAACATTCATTGTTATATTTCAAAAGAATTGGTTGCTTCAAGAGGATTAAACGCAAATGAAGTAATTAAAGAATTAGGAAAATATATTGATGGAAATGGTGGAGGTCAACTTTTTTTTGCATCTGGAAAAGGGAAAGATATTGCTGGAATTACAGAAGCTTTGGAGAAAGCTGTTGATTTTATTAAATAAAATTTACCTAAAATTTTCAAGCATAAAAAGCAATCTAACTAGATTGTTTTTTTACTTTATGGTATTTATTTTAAATTAAAAATATAATTTTATAGTATTTATTTTAAATTAAAATATTAATATAATGACTTTTTTGGAATTAATCATAATTAGTAAAGACATTTTTGTAAATTTGAAATTAAATTACTTTTAAAATCTAATGACACGAGCCGAATTCATAACTAAAAATGCCCATCTTTTTTGGTACATCAAGAAAGAAGCAATACCAAATATCAGCAATGAAGTTTTGGTTGAATTTATTTTTAATTATGGCACTTGGGACGATGTCAAAGAACTCATAAAGATCATTGGTTTTCAAGAATTAAAACGTGTTTATGAAGACGTTACCGATAGAAAAGTGGGGAATTATCTGCCTGAAATGTTAGATTTAATGGGACGAATAACTCATAAATATGCATCTTGAAATATTAAGTAAAGAGCAACAAGATCTACTACCCGTTTTATCTCAATTCAAAAGAGAATATTATTTGGTTGGTGGAACTGCAATTGCTTTGCATATTGGACATAGAGAATCGATTGATTTTGATTTATTTAAAGAAAAAGACATTCGTAAAAAAGATGTTTATTCCAAACTTAAAAGTATAGATTATAAAGTCTCTTTTGCTGATTATAATCAAATAAATATGTTGTCAAATGGTGTGAAAATTACTTTTTTTTCATTTCCTTATCAAGTTCCTTTAAACTCTGAATTGAAAGGAGTTTTAAAAATGCCCGATTTATTGACACTTGCAGCAATGAAAGCATTTGCATTAGGCAGAAGATCCAAATGGAAAGATTATCTAGATTTATATTTTATTTTGAAATATCATTATTCTTTCATTGAAATTTCAATTAAAGCAAAAGAAATTTTTAAAGAGGAATTCATTGAGAAGCAATTTATAGCACAACTTGGATATTTTAATGGAATAAATTATAGCGAAGATGTGGTTTATTTAACTCCAAACCCACCAACAGAAGCCGAGGTTAAAAGTTTCTTGACTGAGATAAGTATTTCAGGATTGGAAGTTTAATTTATTTCCTTTCCCCAATCTGTTGTCGCCACATGGCATAATACAAACCTTTCTCTAAAAGTAAATCCTCGTGTTTGCCTTGCTCAATAATTTTTCCTTGTTCTAAAACAAAAATTTTATCTGCGTGCATAATTGTAGAAAGTCGGTGAGCAATTAAAACCGTAATTCTGTTTTGATCCGAAATGGTTCTAATAGTCGAATTAATTTCTTCTTCGGTAATCGAATCCAAAGCCGAAGTAGCTTCATCAAAAATCAATAAATTAGGGTTTCTTAAAATAGCACGAGCAATCGACAAACGCTGTTTTTCACCACCAGAAACTTTAATTCCGCCTTCGCCAATGGTTGAATTTAACCCATCTTCGGCACGTTTCAATAAGGTTTCGCAACTGGCACGATGCAAAACATCTATCAATTCTTCATCGGTTGCGGTTGGTTTTACAAACAATAAATTCTCACGAATGGTTCCAGAAAACAGTTGTGCATCTTGAGTTACAAATCCCAATTGTTGCCTCAAATCTAATAAATTTATTGCCGTAGAATTTATTTGATTATATAAAACCTCACCTTTTTCTGGTGGATACAATCCTACTAATAATTTCACCAAAGTGGTTTTTCCAGCTCCAGATGGACCAACAAAAGCTACTGTTTCTCCTTTTTTGATATGAAAATTAATGTTTTCTACTGCAGGAAATTGAGCAGTTTTATGTTTAAAAGTAACATTTTTAAATTGCAAGGATTCAATTTTATCAATTGGTTTTGGATTTTTAGGTCTAAACTCAGATTTTGCATTTAATAAATTCTTAAAATTTTCTAACGATACTTTGGTTTCATTTCTTACAATGATAAATGAACTTAATTCTTGCAAAGGACCAAAAATAAAAAAAGTAAAAAACACCATAGTTAATAAATCGCCAACCAAAATTTTATTTCCAAATAAAAAGTAATATAACGAAAAAACAACACAAGTTCGAAGTAAATGTACAGTTGTGCCTTGTATAAAACTTAAACTTCGAATGAATCTAATTTTTTGTAATTCAAGACCAAGAATTTTTTGCGTATTGTTGTTTAATCGTTCTTCTTCTTGTTTTGTCAATCCCAAACTTTTTACTAGTTCTATATTTCGCAAACTTTCAGTAGTAGAACCGGCAAGCGAATTGGTTTGAGAAACAATTCGGCGCGAAATAATTTTTATTTTTTTTCCCAAAAAAGAACTCAAAATAGCAATAATTGGAGCAGCAATAATATATATTAAAGAAATTCTATAATCTATTCTTGTAATGTAAATAATCACAAAAATAAACCCAACTACAGTTTGAAAAATCAATGAAATAGAAAGTGTTATTAACTTTTCAGAATCGGTGCGCACTTTTTGCAATTTACTTAAAGTTTCGCCACTACGTTGATCTTCAAAATCTTCATAGGGTAAATCCAAAGATTTTTTTATTCCGTCTGTATACATTTCGGCACCAGTTCGTTGAATGACAATATTGGTAAAATAATCCTGAAAATTTTTGGTCAATCGAGAAACCATTGCTGCACCAAGCGAAAGCATGAGCCAAAACCCAACAGCTTTTATAAACCCAATTTCGTTTCCTTTGTATTTGGCAATACCTACACCACAATCTTGCATTAATTTTCCTGTAATAACCGAGTCGCTTAAACTGAAACAAATGTTTATTGCAGCCATCAATAAGGCGAAAAATAATAAAACTTTATGTTTTTTTAAGTAAGAGTACAGAAGATTCATTTTTGTTTTTTAAGAAGTGCAAAAGTAAGGAAATATTAAGCATATGATAAATTCTGATGTTAATTGAATACTAAATTTTGTATTTTTGAGAAATATTAAAAATTAGATGAATTTCACCACTCCAATTCCTATCTCAAAAAGCAATAGTCCAATAGATTATAATTCTCGGATTCTATCTTTAGGTTCTTGTTTTGCTGAGAATATGGATGAGAAATTCAATTATTTTAAATTCCAAATTACAACCAATCCGTTTGGAATCATTTTTAATCCAGTTTCAATAGAAAAATTAATTGCTAGAGTTGTCAATCAAGAATTATTTACCGAAAATAACATTTTTTTTCATAATGAACGTTGGCATTGTTATGAAGTTCATTCGGAATTAAGTAATTCTAATAAAGAGGAATTTCTTGAAAATTTAAATAAAATTTTGCAATCAACACTTAACCAAATCACCAAATCAACCCATATAATAATTACTTACGGAACCTCGTGGGTTTACAGAAATAAAACTTCTAATGAAATTGTAGCTAATTGTCATAAAGTGCCTCAAAATAAATTTGACAAAGAATTACTTTCGGTAGAAACAATTCAAAAATCAATAGAAAACACGATTAATTTAGTTCAAAAAATAAATCCTAATTGTCATTTTATTTTCACCGTTTCACCAGTGCGACATATAAAAGATGGATTTGTAGAAAACACTGTTAGCAAAGCGCATTTGCTTACCTCAATTTACCAACTCTTGCAAACTGAACACTGTAAACTGAACACTGAATACTTTCCCAGCTACGAAATTATGATGGACGAACTCCGAGATTATCGGTTTTATGCAGATGATATGTTACATCCATCTCAATCTGCAATCGATTATATTTGGATAAAATTCTTTGAAAATTATATCAATGAAAAGGAGTTTGCCACAATGCAACATGTTTGCGATATCCAAAAAGCATTGCATCATAAACCATTTAATGAAAATTCCGAAAGTCATCAAAAGTTTCTTGAAAATCTAAATCAAAAAATAAATATATTAGCAAAAAAAAACCCACAAATTCAATTTTAATATGACACAAAACCAACAAAAAACTGGTTTATTTGATAAAATTACCGAAATCAGAAAATGGGTAATGCTAGTACTTATGGCTTTGGTATTGTTTTTTGGATATAAGTATTTTACAAATAATAGTTCTTCAACAATAGAATATGATACAAATTTAATACAAGAACAAATCAAAAATGTTGGAAAACTAGTTGTTACCGAAGGGCATTTTGCCGAAGTGTTGACCTATAAAGACTCTAAAGAAACCTATATTCCTGGTTTGAGTTTTGATAAAAAAGCAATAGTTGTTATTAATGCCGATGTAACAGTAGGATTTGATTTAAGCCAAGTAAAATATGATATTGATGCCAAAAATAAAGTGTTAACGATTACCAATATCCCAAAAGAAGAAATAACAATTGCTCCCGATTTTAAATATTATGATACCGAATCAAGTACTTTTAATGAATTTACAGGAAGTGATTATAATAAAATAAATAAAATTGCTAAAGAAAACTTGGCAAAAAAAATTGAAAAATCTACTTTGAAATCTAATGCTAAAAACAGATTAGTTACTGAACTTTCCAAAATTTTAATTCTAACCAATTCAATGGGTTGGACATTAAAATACGAAGGAAATATAGTTGGCAAAGAAACCGATTTTAAACTTTAAATTTTAGATTTCAAACTACTCCAACCACCACCATTCATCGCTTCAATCCCATTGCTTTTTAATATAGAAGTTGCCTGAGCACTTCTCATTCCGCTGGCACAACAAGAAATTACTGGTTTTCCTAGTTTTTTAATATCTTCTATTTTAGACGAAATTGTATTTAATGGAATGTTTTTAGAACCTTTAATATGTCCACCAGAAAACTCACCAGCCGAACGTACATCAATTATTACAGCTCCATTTGCCATAAATTCGGCAATTTTATTGGATTTATTTCCAAAACCTAAAAATTCTAATAATCCCATTTTTTTTATTTTTTCACAAAAGTAAACTTTCATATCAAAATAATTTAGATTTGTGAAATAATTAATTCGTGAAATTCGTGGTAAATCAATGAAACAAGACCGTAAATCCGAAATCGTACATATTGCTGCCCAACTTTTCAAAGAAAAAGGATATAGTGCTGTAACAGTACGAGATATTGCACAAGCTATGGATATAAAAGCGGCAAGTTTATACAATCACATCAAATCCAAGCAGGAAATACTGGTTTTAATAATTATTGCAATTGCCGAAGAATTTACACAAAATATGTCACAAATTGTAAATTCACAAGAAAATACCATTCAAAAACTCGAAAAAATCATCCAACTTCACATCGATATTACACTTCGCGACGACAATTTACTGGCTTGTCTTAATAATGATTGGATGCATCTCGAAAACGAAAACCTTCACTATTTTCTCAAAATGCGAGAAGACTACGAACAAAATTTCCGTAAAATCGTCAAAACCGGAATCGCAAATCAAGAAATAAAAAACCTCAATCCCGAAGTCATTATTTTTTCAATGCTTTCCACACTTCGCACACTTTATCTTTGGTATGGAAAAAAGAAAACCATCAACGGAAAAGTCCTAAAATCCAATATGATACAAGTTCTATTAACAGGAATAGTATAATTTTTTTTTGAAGCTATTTCCCGCTATTCGTTACAATCTTTAATGGCGAAAAAAAATCGCCATTAAAGGATTTCCACTTCTACCTGCCTGCCGGCAGGCAGGTCGGGGCTAGAACATTTCGTTTCAATTCAACTTTTCAAAGCCATATTTTATTAATTTCTATATATATAGTTGCTTTTTCGAGTTCCCTCTCCTTTGGAGAGGGTTAGGGTGAGGAAAAAAATCAATCGTTTTCGTAAATCAATCAAAAAAATCACTAAATTTGCATATAAAACTAACAAGTGTTAGTTAAAATTAATTACAGATAAATGTCAAAATTTCATTCCATAAAAATACAAGATATTTATAAAGAAACAAAAGATTGTTCGGTCATTACTTTTGAAATCCCAAAAGAAATTCAGCAAGAATACCAATACAAATCTGGACAACATCTTACACTAAAAACAACAATCAACGGTAAAGAAGAAAGACGTTCCTATTCACTTTGTTCTTCACCAATTGAAAACAAATGGAAAGTAGCTGTCAAAAAACTAAACGGCGGTTTATTCTCCACTTTTGTAAATGAAAATCTCAAAAAAGGACAAATTATCGATGTAATGATACCAAGCGGAATTTTTGGCACACCAATATCGGATAAACCAAAAAATTATATTTTCTTCGCTGCCGGAAGTGGTATTACACCAATACTTTCTATTTTAAAAACACATTTAGCATCTGAACAAAAAAGCACATTTAAACTTTTTTATTTGAATAGAAGTGTAAAATCAATTATCTTTAAAGAAGAAATCGAACAATTAAAAAATGTATATTTTGATAGACTCGAAATTTTCCATTTTTTAACAAAAGAACATAGAAGTATAGAACTACTAAATGGTCGATTTACAGCAGATAAAATTCAAGTTCTTGCCAAAAATATTATCGATATTCCAACAACCGACGAATGTTTTATTTGCGGACCAGAACAAATGATTTTCCTTATTCGTGATGAATTAGTAAAAGCAGGATTATCCAAAGAAAAAATACATTTCGAACTTTTCACAACCGGAAATTCCGATGAAGACAAAGCAAGAATAAATAAAATTTTAGAACATAAAATAGAAGGAACCGAAGTAACCATTATTGATGGCGGAAAAGAATTCCATTTCACAATGGACGACGATTTCGACAATATACTCGATGGTGCATTAGCAGCTGGAGCCGATTTGCCATTTGCCTGCAAAGGCGGAGTTTGTAGTACTTGTCGTTGCAAAATAATTTCTGGAACTGTCGAAATGAAAGTCAATTACGCACTCGACGAAACCGAAGTTGCAAAAGGATTAATATTAAGTTGCCAAGCAGTTCCAACATCGCAAAATGTGGTGGTTGAGTTTGGTGTATAAAATAATTAGAAGCAAATGGCTTGGGCATTTTCAACCAACCATTTTCCTGCTTTTCGTTGCAATCTTTCCTTTTTTAAAGAAAAAAAGCAAAGGATTTCCACTTCAATCAGGGCTAAAAAATAAATGTATTGAATTAAAATAGTAATAACAAAAGTTCAAATATCCAATGTCAGTAAGAC
>NZ_JAYVFH010000151.1:0-10652 GCF_043773265.1 Flavobacterium sp.
GCCATACCACTTTGCATAAAACTTCTAAACAACGGATCGTTGTTTTCTTGTTGGTACATTTGTGTCCAGTTGTTTCTGTTGCCCCAATAATAAGGATAGAAATTGTATGACATTATATCCCATTCAAATGCTTGTTCCATAAATTTTACTAGTGCTGCATAATCGTCAAGATTTTTATCAACCTTTATTTCATATTGACCAAAACTTATTAATCCGTTGCTTAAATCTTTACCATAAGTATTTTTGGCAGTTGTAGTTTGGTCAATCATATAGGATATACAGTTTTTGCGCAATACAGTATTTTCTATTTGACGATAAAAACCTGGGTTGGTTTCTTTAATTACAATGGCTTTTTCATCTTCATCTTCAAGTTTTTTATTGTAGTTTGCCAATGCTTCTTCATATTTTGTAATAATTGCATTAAAGGTTTCAAGTCTCCATTGTTTTTTAGCAGCATCTGTTACTCTACAATTTACAGAAGCAGAAATATCACCAGAAACATGATTTCCTAAGGTAAAAGACACTGGAACTTCGTCAATATAACTTTGTATAGAACCATCTAACACAAGATTAAAAGTATCTAGAGCAGTTGTGTCTTTAACAGTTTTATTTCCAATAGTTAAACTAACCAAATGTCCACCATAATCATTGTCACTTATAGCATTAAAAAAACCTTTAGCATAATAGGTATAATATCCTTGAGGAATTTTAATTTTTCCGTTTCCAGACTTTGCTTCTATTCGCCCTAATTTTGAACCACCTTCAATACCTATTTGAAATGATTCACCAACAGAAATTTCGTCTTGTAACTGAGCTTTAATTTCTGCATTGTAAATACCAGACCAATATTTTAATTTAATATCTGTAAGCGATTCAAAATCTGCAATTTGATGAACTGTTGCCGTTCTTGGATCAATAGGTGCAACTATCAATAATGCTGGATTATTTTGTACCAGTTCTTTCATTCCATAAATATGCAATCTTGCAGGTTCTGGAATCATGAATTCAAACATTAATCGTTTACCATAATTAACTATTTGATTTTTATAAACTTTGTCAACCCAACGATATACTCCAACTACATGTTTGTCGCCTTTTCTGTTGTCAAATTCATGAATGTTGTTTTCTTCAAATTCTTCTGTAATTTTTGTAATTCTTTCTTGATGAACTTTTGTAGTAATTCTATCACTAGCTTTTTCGGTAATTTCTTTGGCTTGCGTAATGGCTTGACGCGTGTTTTGCTCTTTACTTGAATGAGTTGCAAATGAGGCACTTCCGCCAAAAGTAGCTTTGTTTAAGCGAACATCAAAATGAGCATTGGCTGAAAAATCTTTACTTTCCTGAATTACTTTAGCCACTTCACTTTGCATTTCAAATCGATTTGTAGATGAAGTATCTGTAATTTTTTCAGTTTCGGTATCGGTTGAAAAAGTATCTGTTTCTTCTTTTTTTATTAATCTTCGAGTCGATTTTTCTCTTCGTTCACGAGCCATTACATTTTCAATATTGGCAACTTCACCTTCAACATAACATTGAACAGATTGTTCTACTTTTTTATAATCGGCAATGCCAAGTTGTTTTACACCAAATCCAGACGGAATAAATGGCGCTTCACTTTTTATTGGATTATTAGATTCGCCATTAGCATTTAAACCATCTTCTAGGTTTCCATCAAAACAACTTTTAAAAATAGATTCCTCTAGCGATGAAGTAATAGAAAATGTTTTTATGCTTCCGTTTTCAAAAGCCAATGTAACTTCGATTCCTGTTGCATTGTTTTGCGCATCTATATCATAATTTCCATTTAAAAAGATTGTTATTGATGTGCCTTCTGTTGAATGAACTGTAACTCCATTTGGAGCAAAATCGATTAGTTTGTAACTTGATTCACTTTCTCTAATTATCCAAGTAAAATCAGGAACAGATACAACTAAATAAAAACCAATCATTTCAGTATTACTAAATCGTTTTGGACACAATTGATATGAAAATGGTTGAGAGTTGTTTGGAGAAATGGGCATAATAACACCACCAATACTAACACTTGAGTTTTCTTGTTGTGTTGTATTGTCGGCAATTATTTGATTACTACTAGATATATTGGTGTTTATTTCGTTATAAATACCTTCATAGGTTGTAAATTCATCATTTGAACTATCTGCAGGAACTTCAATTTTCCCTTTACTATCAATATAATTTAATTTTAATAATTCATTTAATGTTTCAAAATTTTCGGCAGATAATTTTGTAGATAAATCTTTAAAATCTATTTCTTCTCTAAAATCAAATACAAATTCTGGTAACTCAGGATATGCCACATAGGGAACTTGATCACAAGGATTTTGAGAGTCATAAACAATTTTTGGATCTCTAATAGTACACCAAGTTTTTTTGGCTAATGCTACTTCTTGTCTATAATTGTCTAGAATAATTTTTATTTTAGTGTTATAAACTTTTTGGTTTATAGATAACTCCTTTTGATATTCTTTTTTATAATTTTTCTCTATAATTACTAATTCTTTTTGTAACTTTTTATAGTTTTCATTTTTTGTGGATGCATTATCTACATTTTGAAACATTTTCATGCTTTTTGTTGGAAACGACACCTTAGGAAGTGATTTCGTTACTAACTTATTGGTGCTATTTAGTATTGTATTTTCTTCTTCAAAAAGTAATGAAGGCAAAACAACAGTTGCATTCATTAATGTTTCATTTAATTCAACTTTATCTGCATCAAAATTTTCTAAAAAATTAATAGCAACCAATAAGTGTATTATACTTTCCTTAATATAAAAATCTTTTTGAGTAATCACTTGATAAAAAAGATTATTCCAAAGAGCATTAAAAGGAATTGTATTTATATCGAATGTTGTTTGATTTACTTTATTTAATAGTTCAACTTTAGAATAATTGAATCTATTTTTTACAAGCCAAATAGAAAAATCATATAAGTTTTGGTTAATTATTTTTACATCCTCATCAGATGAAAATGCTTCAAAAGTTTCACATGCAGCTTTCATTGCGTTCCATTTGGTTTCACTAGCAATTTTGTTTGCTACAGCAACATCAAAAACACCTGTTACAGTTGGATTTCTTAATACAAATCTTTTTTCTTTGTCTTCATTATTAGATAATTGGGGTGCTCGCATCGTAACAAAACGGAAAAGCGTGTTTTTGATTTCTGTACTCATAAATTAAGGTTTTTATCGTTAATAATATCTCAAATATATAAACAAATTCGGACAAAACTCCGAGTCATATATTTATTTTTATTAACAATGTTGATTTTATTTGTTTTTGTGCAAAAGCAACTAGACGAAATAAAAGAAACCTTAACTAAAAGAATTTATATTCTCTTTATGGAGAAATATAATGGTAATAAGTCTCGCTTTGCAAAAGACGTTGGTTGTGATGAAAAAACATTGCGTTTAATCTTTAATAATAAACAAGGTATGACCATGAATTTATTTTTTAAGATTGCAAATGCGCTAAAAATTAAACCAGAAGATTTAATAAAAGGATTGCAGATTTTTAAAGAGGAAGAAGGTTAGAGTAATGAATAAATGTTAGTGAATTTAATCCAAAAAAAATGCTCCAAAATTATTTGGAGCATTTTTTATATAATGATATTTTATTATTTCATTTTTGGCTTAGCAATCAGTCTTTCATAAAGTTCTGTGTTAGCTTCAAGTTTTTTAATTTGCTCTTCTGTAAGAGTAGCTTTAATCTTCATATCGATAATTCTTGATAGCTCAATACTTCTTTCTGGAGATAATTCTTGACCTTGAAGTGTTTGATTCTTCATTTCAAATAATCTGTAAAAATCAGCAGTTTGAGTGTCGTTAAGACCAAGAAGTTCAGATAATTCAGCACTTTCTTTTTTAGATACTTCTTGATAATTCATTTTCTTATCTTGAGCATTTGCATTGATTGAAAAAGCCAACATCAATGTTAAAACAAAAATTATTTTTTTCATAGGTTCTATGTTTTTTAATGATAATAGAAATCAAAACTAATTTATTTTAATGAAATAACAAAATTTATTTTTCAATATCTTCAATTTTTCTTTCTTTTCTTTCTTTTCTAGCTTTTTTAACAAATCCTTTTTTACGTTCAGATTTAATGGTTTCCCATTTTGCAAACTGCTCTGCATTTAAAATTTTCTTCATTTCTGCTTTGTGAGCTATTTGTTCATCTAGCATTTCGTTTTTCATTTTAAACATTTCGTCTGCAGTTGGCTTTTTTCCTTCGGCTCGTTTGGCTTGCATTTCGGTTTTTTTAGAATCTCTTTTTGCATTTTGTCTTGCAACAATTTTTTTTATTTCGGCAACTTGATTTTCATTTAAATCTAAATCCAACTTCATTTTTTTTACATGAAGTTCTGTTTGTTGCTCTGGAGTCATTTTTTCTCTTTTGCCAACTTGATCTCTTTTTTCTTGAGCAAATGTTGTTAACCCAACAAAGATTAAAACTGCTAAAAATACTTTTTTCATAATTTAAATTTTTTAAGTGATATGTAGATAAGACTCAAGCAAACTAATTTGGTTTAACCATTAACATTTATTTGGCTAAAATATTTACAAAGTTAAAAATCCGTACCAAGCACTATTGCCACATTTAGCTCTCACAATATAACTTCCGTCTGCAGTTTGAACTTTAAATGATGTGTCCAATTCAAAGCAATGTTTCTTAGTATTTCCAACTCCTGCATTGGTTAAATCCATTCTTTCGATAGTTTTTCCTTGAGCATCAATTGTTTGTAAAACTGGAATTCTGCTGTTGTAAGGAACATGAACTGCGCCAGTATTTAAATCTCTAGTGTCATTATAAATCAATGAAAGTTTATTGTTTTTTAAGAAATACAAACTACTAACAAAATTTCCGTTATCGTTTAATGTGCTTGGTTCATCGTTTTTTATGTCGGTAATCCAATCAAGTTTTCCAGATGTAATATCTAACATTGCAACTGTTAATCCAACAGAATCATATTTATATTCATATTTAAAATCAAACGATGCCGAACCTGGAGGAAGTGGTAATCTTTTAGTTTCTTTATACACTTGGTCAAAAATCATCCAAGATTTATTTCCGTCAAATAGTATGTCTTTTATATAAAAGTTTTTATATCTGTTAGTTGCGTTGTATGTAAAATAATTCATTTCGCCAGTTAAAGCATTAAATTTAGAACCAAAAATTCCAGTTGATGGTGATGATACTCCATAACTTATTGAGAAAAATCTAGCGCTATCAGAATAGAAACCTTGCAAATAAAAATCATCGTTTATAAATTTACCTTTAAACTGATTGATTTGTAAAAAATCTTGTTCAAGTTTTAAACTTTTTTCGGTTACTGTATTGGCTTTTGAATCCCAAAAATACAATCCCATGTATGGTTTAGCTTTAGGTAAATCGATATTTTTTAACATAAAAACGTTTCCAGTATTTGACACAAAAAGAGTTTGATCTCCAGATTGTTTAGACGAAAACGGAAACTCATATTCAATTTCTTTTACCACTTTAAATTTATCATCCAACAAACAAAGCATCACTTTTTCGTTTACTTTTTTATCATAAGATGGTTGTTTTAAAATTACATAAAACATTTTGTTTTCTGATTGTGCTACATAAAACTCACCAGGATTCGAACCATTTTTCCCTGGCATTTTAGTTGTCAATTGAGTTCTAGTTTTTGTTTTTGTATCAATATTTACTTTCTGAAAAAACAATTCGTTTTCTCTAGAAGTTCTGTTGTATTCTGTAAGAAAGTAAACATATTCTTTACCTTTTACTTGAAACATTGAGTTTAAAGTCAACATGTTCAATCCCATAACAGGTTGTTCAACCGATATTGTATTGGTGTCATCTTTTTCAAAATCGTCTTTCGAGTCAAAAATATCTACAAATACGTCAGTATTAAAAACCTTATCATTGTATTTAGATTTTACTCTAAAAAGCCGATCTGATTCTAAAACATTTTCTATTTTATACTCAGTTTCGTTTTCAATACTACTTGCTTCTTTGCTCCAAGTAAATGAAGGTTGTGTTTGTGCAAACGATGATACACATAACAATAAGAACATAATTAATTTAATTTTCATGATTTTCATATTTTTTTATTTACCTAAATATTCTACAGTTTTATTTTCGCCATCAACCACAATTTTCATTAAATTATGTTTAGCAATTCCTTTGCTTGCAATATCCCATTTTTTTCCGCTTAGCGCAGCTTTTTCTTTTAAATCTCCAATAGAAATTCCAATATTTGCTTTCAAGATTTCTATAATATGTTTTTCATCTTCTGTCAAGTCCAATTGTTTTTTCTCTGGTCGCATTTGCGGAAAAAATAACACCTCTTGAATCGAAGGATTGTTTGTTAAAAACATAATCAATCTGTCCATTCCAATTCCTAAACCAGACGTTGGTGGCATTCCATATTCTAAAGCTCGTAAAAAATCTTCATCAATAATTCCGTTGGCTTCATCATCACCTTTTTCAGACAATTGCATTTGAGCTTCAAATCGTTCACGTTGATCTATAGGGTCATTTAATTCGGAATAGGCATTAGCAATTTCCTTGCCACAAACCATTAATTCAAATCTTTCTGTCAATTCTGGATTATCTCTATGTGTTTTGCACAATGGCGACATTTCTTTTGGATAATCAGTAATAAAGGTTGGTTGAATAAAATTCCCTTCACATTTTGCTCCAAATATTTCATCAATTAATTTTCCTTTTCCCATGGTTTGGTCAACCTCAATTCCCATTGCTCTTGCCGCATCAAACAATTCGGTTTCTGATTTACCAGAAATATCAAAGCCAGTAACGTTTTTTATTGCATCAGTCATGGTAACTCTTGCATAAGGTGCTTTAAAACTTACTTTGTGTTCTCCAAAAACAGCATCAGTTGTTCCGTTTACTTCATTAGCACAATGTTCTAATAAGTTTTCTGTAAACTCCATCATCCAGTTATAATCTTTGTATGCTACATATATTTCCATAGCAGTAAACTCTGGATTATGAGTTCTATCCATTCCTTCATTTCTAAAGTTTTTAGAAAATTCATAAACTCCATCAAAACCACCAACTATCAATCTTTTTAAATATAATTCGTTGGCGATTCTTAAATATAAAGGAATGTCCAATGCATTGTGATGAGAAATAAAAGGTCTTGCTGCAGCGCCACCAGCAATTGCTTGCAAAATTGGAGTTTCAACTTCTAAATATCCGGCTTGGTTAAAAAAGTTTCTCATGGCAGTGAACAATTTTGTTCTTTTCATGAAAACTTCTTTCACATTTGGATTTACAACCAAATCTACATATCTCATTCTGTATCTCAATTCGGCATCATTAAAAGCATCATGAACTTTTCCGTCTTCATCAACTTTTGGCAACGGTAATGGTCTTAAAGTTTTACTTAAAAAAGTAAATTTTTCAGCTCTAATGCATTTTGCACCAACTTGAGTTGTAAACAATTCACCTTCAATGCCAATAAAATCACCCAAATCGGTCAATTTTTTAAAAACTTGATTATAAAGCGATTTGTCTTCTTCTAGACATAACACATCTCTGTTTACATACAACTGAATTCTACCTTCACTATCTTGCAATTCTGCAAAACATGCCTTTCCTTGATCGCGAACACTCATTAACCTTCCAGAAACTATAACCTTTTTTCCTTCTTCAAAATTTTCCTTTATCTGTTTAGAAGTATGATTTACAGGAAATAAATCTGCAGGATAAGGATTAATTCCCAATTCACGAAGTCCGTTAAGTTTTTCTCTTCTAATGATTTCTTGTTCCGAAAGTTGCATAATATAATTTTAAGATTGCAAAGATAGTCAATACTTCTAAAAGTCCAAAGACAATTGTCATGCTGAGCTTGTCGAAGTATGAAGCGAATGGTTTTGGCTTTTTTGCCATCCATATTCCAGCCATACATTATATCTTTATTGTCTTGAAAAAAAATCAAGACAATAAAGGATGCCATTTCTGTCTGGGCTAAAAAAATTAAACTTTTTTATATATTTGCAAATAAATCAATATCATACCATGAAAAATATTAAACTACTTTTTGCTATACTATTAATAGTTACTTTAACAAGTTGTTCTATCACCGAAAAATTGTTAATAAATGAAAACGGAACAGGAAAATTTGCTTATGAAATAGACGGTTCTAAAATGATTTCGATGATGGGAAGCGCCTTTAAAGATGATGAAAAGGAAACTAAGAAAAAGAAGAAAAAAAATAAAGATAATGAAATTACTAGGGATAGCAAAGATATTGATAGCACATTTACTTTTAAAGAAATTTTTGCTAGCAAGAAAGACAGTATTGCTAAATTAACTCCAGAAGAGCAAGAAAAAATCAAGCGTATGGAGAAATTTAGCGTTCACATGGTAATGAATGAAGAAAAAGGAATAATGAATTATTCAATGTTTACCGACTTTAATACTATTCAAGAATTACAAAACGTAATGTCACCATTAGAATCTATGCAAACATTATCACCCAAAGGTCAAACTGGCGGATTTGCAATGGCACCAACTGGAGTTGAAGAAAAATCTGCAACACAATTTTTCTATGATGGCAAAACGTTTAAAAAATCGGTTGCTAAAACAGAAAAGAAAAAAGAAGAAATCAAATCTGATGAAATATCTGAAGAAGAAGCTGCTGCAGAAAAAATGAAGCAATCAATGGAAATGATTTATGACCAATCTAATTTTAAGGTGGTTTATCAGTTTCCAAAAGCAGTAAAAAAAGTTTCTATAGAAAATGCATTATATAGTGATGATAGAAAAACCATTACAATTGAATATCCACTTAAAGAATATATGGAATCTCCAGAAAAATTAAATTTTGAAGTTACATTCGAATAATTTTTTTTTTGTCATTTAGATAAAGGAGAAATCTCATAATCTAAACCACTTGATTAAATTTTTCTTTTTTGAAATAATAAATTCGAATAAAATCTTATATTTTTTTTAAAAAAAACTTTTCGACTTTGTTTCCGAAGCTCCGAAATTATTGACAAAACAAAATGAATAAAAAAATTCAACTTCTAGATTTAGGAAACAAAGATTACAAAGCAACTTGGGATTATCAAGAAGAATTGTTCAAGCAAATTGTTGATATTAAAATCCAAAATAGAAGAGAAGAAACAGTATTAGAAACACCAAACTATTTTCTTTTTGTAGAACATCCACATGTTTATACTTTAGGAAAAAGCGGGGATTTATCCAATCTGCTTTTATCAGAAAAACAACTTGAAGCCAAAGGAGCAACTTTTTATAAAATAAATCGTGGTGGCGATATAACTTATCATGGTCCAGGACAAATTGTAGGTTATCCAATTTTAGATTTAGAAAATTTCTTTACAGACATTCATAAATATTTACGACTTCTAGAAGAGGTAATAATTCTAACTTTGGCTGAGTACAATATAACAGGAGCAAGAAGTCAAGGCGAAACTGGAGTTTGGCTTGGAGTAGGAACGCCATTTGCAAGAAAAATTTGTGCTTTAGGTGTTCGTGCCAGTCGTTGGGTAACCATGCACGGATTTGCATTAAATGTAAATGCTAATCTTGGTTATTTTGACAATATTATTCCATGCGGAATAAAAGGAAAAGCCGTTACATCACTTAATGTTGAACTTGGAATCGAAAAAGTAAACGAACAAGAAGTAAAAGAAAAAATAATTAAACATTTTAATAAATTGTTTGAAGCTGAGATTTTTATTTCTGCAATCTAAAATCGTTAATCTACAATTACAAATCTAAAAAAAGTTGCTCTGGCAATAATCTAAAAGTCATTCTATGGTATTTTGTTATGCCATATTTTCTAATTGCTTCTCTATGTTCTAGAGTTGGATAACCTTTATTTTGTTTCCAGTTATACATCGGAAATTCTTCATGAATATTATTCATATAGTCATCTCTATAAGTTTTTGCTAAAACAGAAGCTGCGGCAATACTCATATACTTAGAATCGCCTTTTACAATGGTACTGTATGGTATATTGTTTATTGGTTTAAACCTGTTTCCATCTACTATTATATATAAAGGTGTAGGATTTAACTTTACTATACATTCTTGCATCGCTCTTATTGATGCGTTCAGAATATTAATTTCGTCAATTATTTTTGGTTCAAGATGCGTTACCACATAGGAAATTGCTTTTTCTTCAAGAATTGGTCTAAGTTTTTCTCTAATTTTTTCAGATAATTGTTTTGAGTCGTTTAGTAAATCTAGTTCAAACTTCTCAGGAAGAATTATTGCAGCAGCAGTAACTGGTCCAGCCAAACATCCGCGTCCAGCTTCGTCTGTGCCACATTCTAAAATAGAAGTTTTATAAAAAGGACTTAACATAACTTTATTTTTTAGTGCTTAATTATTTTTCGGTTTTTGATGTTAATAATTTTAACATATTTTTTTTTTGATAAAAATATAATTTTTAACGCAACCTTTTCAACTTTTTTGCATCTAATGAACGTATCGTAACCACATTGTTAGCTTTACGCAAAAAAAATTAACATAAATAAATAAAAATATTCCGAAGTATTATTTGTTTATTTAAGAAATTATTAAGAAGTTTGCGGAATAACTAACTCAAATAAAATTAATATGAGATCGAAGTTCAAATGGATTTTTACGCT
>NZ_JAYVFH010000152.1:0-9921 GCF_043773265.1 Flavobacterium sp.
GGTATCAATTTTACTTAAACTAATTTCTACTGGAAACTCGTCACCATTTTTTCGTTGTGCAAACAATTGCATTCCTTCACCCATTTTTCGGGTTCTTGGATTTCCAGAAAAACTATCTCGGTGACCAGGATGTGCTTCTTTGAATCTAGATGGCATTAAAAGTTCAATTTTATTGCCTATAATTTCATTCCTTAGATATCCAAACATTTCTTCTGTTTGCTTGTTTACCGATTGAATGTTTCCTTGCTTATTAACAATAACAATAGCATCAGGAACCGATTCTAGAAAACTTTGAAACTTAGTATCTTGCTTTTTTTTTGAATCCATCATCTACAAATTTATGCTTTTTGATGTTCCAATTTCTTCCAATGGATTTCGCCTTTTGTTTTTGAGATGCTTGAAATGTGATGGAGAAAGTCCAGTGACTTTTTTAAACTGTGTTGATAGATGAGCTACGCTGCTGTAATTCATTTTATAAGCAATTTCGGTAATGGTGAGTTCGCCATAAATCATTAGTTCTTTAATTTTTTCTATTTTGTGATTTATTATAAAATGCTCAATAGTAATTCCTTGCACTTCCGAAAACATATTAGCTAGATAATTGTAATTGTGGTGTAATATCTCACTCAAATAGTCAGAAAAATTGATTTTAATATCTTCTTCAGTATGGTGAATCAATTGAATGATGATGGTTTTTATCTTTTCGATAAGAATCGATTTTTTGTCATCCATTAACTCCAAACCTGATTCTAGCAATTCGTTTTTTAATAGTTCTCTTTGTTCGTCAGAAATAGTTTCCATAATTTCTACTTCGCCCAATTCGACTAAAATAAAGTGCAAGTTCATTTCTTTTAGTATTTCTTTTACCACTATTTTACAGCGGTTACTTACCATATATTTTATGAATAACTTCATTTATAGCTATGATTAAAAAAGATATTAAAAGTAAAAGTACAAAAAAAAGTTGTATCCCTATTGACATATCTAAACTGAAAATTTGCTACACTTTTTTCTTGGTAGGAACAATGAATAGCGGAATATTAGATTGATTTAAAACTTCTTTGGTTGTGCTTCCCAACAATATGGTTTCGAGCCATTTTTTGCTATGACTTCCTATGACAATTACATCTGCTTTTATTTCATTTGCCGTTTTTAATATTGCATCAGCATATTCGCCTTCTTTAACTATTGTATCGATTTTAGAATCTCCCAAATGCTTTTTTACATTATTAAGAAAATCAAATGCTGAATTCGTTAACTGTTTGATATCTGGTTGGTGTAAATCTAAGTTTGCAAAACCACCAAAACCCATGATTGGATCATAAGCCGTTGAAGCATAATCTACTGGAGTTGAAATAATATGAAGTAAAATAATTTCAGATTGCATTGCTCTAGCTAATGAAAAACCAACTTCAGCAATTTTTTTGGCAGTAGGATTGTAGTCTAATGCGATTAACACTTTGTTCATTTTAATAGTTTTCATTTTGCTTAATTTATATATGAATTCAAAATTGGCAAGATTTTATATGTTTATTGTTATAGAACTTTATAGATAACTTATATAATTCACAGAAATTAAATATTGAACAAAATGGTTTTAGTTTAATAAATAAATTTAATTAACATTGATCTATAGAAGATATAGCAAAATAAAATGGCTTTATTCTTCTTGGATTAAATTAGTCTATCTATAAAAATGAAATTTTCTATAAATTCCTTGTTTAAATTTCTAAAAAACCTATGTGATTTCAATGTGGTTTATTTTGAAAATACAAATTAGAATAGAGCATATAAAATTAGTCCTCAATTACTAACGAGTTTGATGTAACACCTAAATCAATTAAATATCCAGTGATGCTTTTTACAAAATCTGAAGTTCCACAAACATAAAAATGTTGGTTAAAATCTATTATATTTTCAATAAGATAATTGCGGTCAATTCTTCTGCTTACAAATCCGATAACATTTTGACGTGTGTATAATTTTACATAATCCTCTTTTAGCATATTCTTTAATTCAAAATCCATAATTACATCTTCGGAAGTTTTATTGCTATAAATAAGTTTGTTACCATGAAGTTCTTTCTTTTTGTACAAATCTCTAAAAATGGAAATAAAAGGAGTAATTCCAGAACCGCCAGCAATAAAAACACCTTTGCCTTTGTATTGAATTGCACCAAAAACATCGTGAAGAATAAGTTCGGCACCAGCATTAGTTTTTCCCAACATATTGGTAACTCCGTTGTGATCTCGATAAATTTTAATTATAAATTCAAGATGATGCTGTTCTCTCAAAGATGTAAAAGTAAAAGGTCTCATTTGATTTTTCCATTCTGATGTGTTTATAGAAACTTCTGTTCCTTGTCCAGGAATAAAATCGTAACCAGTTGGTTTTTCAACAATAAAACATTTTACGTCGTGTGTTACATAAAACGATTCTAATATTTTAACAATATATTCGGTCATATAATTTTAATAATATGACAAAATTGGAATTTATTATTCTAAATTGTTTTATGTAATTTTAAGCGAATGTTGTATAATTCATTGTTTTTTGGAATATAATTTTTTCTTTTTAATAAATTATTTTTTGAAGATATGGTATAAAAAAATGGAATTTCAAAAAAAGGTATTACTAGTCCTAAATAATAATATTTTCACTTTTTAAAGATGTTGTGCAATGGGTTGGGTAAGTTTACAAATTAAAAATCGCAATTATCTAAAAAAGACAATTACGATTTAAAAGTGCGGATAATAGGACTCGAACCTACACGCTACACCCCACAATTCAGTGTTTTTTGTCAAGTATTAGAAACATTGCATAAATACTTCAAAATATCAACATTTTCAATACATTACAAAACATTTTATAACTCAAAAGTAATCTAATAAAATCTAATAAGAATTAATAATATTGTAAATCGGTTGGGCAATGGTTGGGCAAATTTGGAAACCGTATTATTTTATTTTGTATCTTTGTTATGTTCAAAAGTTCAAAGTTCAAAATTTATTAAAATGGCATCGGTACAATTCAGATTAAGAAGTAAAGTAAACAAAAATGTTTCAATAAAAATTCGTGTTTCAAATGGTCGTAGTTTGGAACTTGAATTGAATACTGGGTTTTCAATAAATCCAAAAGATTGGAGTGATAAAGATTTACCCAAACAAAACACCCCCGAAAACAAACAACTATCTAACAATCTCAAAAAGTTAGAAAATTTCGTTTTAGAAAACCTCAACAAAGATTTATCAAATAGAATTTTAATTGATACCTACTGGCTCGAAAACAATATCAAACAATGTTTTAATAGAGTTGAGAAAACCGATAATGGATTACTGATAAACCATATTCAGCATATTATTGATAATGCAAACACTCGCAAAGTCAAAACTAATGGTGGTTTTAAAATTGGATTAAGTCCAAGTACAGTAAAAAATTATAATTTATTCAAAAAAATCATTGTTGAATATCAAACTACAATCAAAAAAAGAATTCACTTTATTGAAATCACAAAACCATTTGTAGATAAATTTACTAACTGGCTTGTGAATACTAAAAAATTCTCAACTAACTATTCGGGCAAACAATTAGAAATCTTAAAAACGATTTGCATTGATGCAGAAAAAAACGAAATTCTAATAACACCATACTCAAAAACAATTCAGCATTTTAGAGAAAGTGATAAAGACCGATACATTCAAACATTATCGTTTGACGAACTGGAGCAAATAAGAACCTTTGAAATCCCAAAAGATGAGGTTTTGAAACAATTCAAAAAAGATAATCTCGAACTAACTAAAAACATTTCAATTACAGCCAATACCATAAACAATGCAAGAAACTGGATTTTGCTTGGTTGTGAAATTGGGCAACGTGGTGGCGATTTATTGAACGTTACTCACGAAAACATTCGATTTAAAAGCAATAGTTATTATTTAGACATCATACAGCAGAAAACAAATAAAAGTGTAACCATTGGCGTAATAGCACCGCACATTATTGAAATTATAGAAAACAACCTACCTACAAAAATACCACATCAAAAGTTTAACGATTTTATAAAAGTAGTTTGTAAACTGGCTGGAATAGTTGAGGTCGTAAAAGGAACGAAACTAAACATCGAAACCAATCGTAAAGAGTTGGGATTCTATCCTAAATGCGATTTACTCGCATCGCATTGTTTTAGACGTTCCTTTGCAACGAACTATTACAAAAAGATACCTACACCTATTTTGATAAATATTACTGGTCATTCAAAAGAAAGTTTGTTTTTAACCTACATCAACAAACGAGAGGACAAAGATGCAAATGCAGATTTATTTATGAAATTTTATGAAACCATAAACAAAGAAAAAGTACCTCAACTAAAAGTTATTTAACAACCACAATTCAACCAAAAAATAGTTAAAACGAACCACAAACGAACCGAAAACGAACCCTAAAAAACAAAAATGTTGCACTATGTAACCAAAAAAAAAAACTAACTCAAAAGTGAGTAAAAATAAAATAGCAACCGAAAAGCAACCGTAAAAAGTAAATTTGTTGCTTTTTATTTCCAAAGAAAAATATCAATAAAAACAATAATTAATTTCAATTTTTAAAAAACAAGTATTATGAAAAAAACAATTACAATTTTAGCAATGATGATTTCAATTTTGAGTTTTAGTCAAGAAGCAAAATTCAAGTTTACACAAGATGGTTTAACTGATTATGTAATAACTGAATGTAAAGACAAATCGGCAGGAGAACTATACAAAAAAACTATTGACTGGATTAATGTAAATTATACTAACCCAAATGAAGTAATTAAGGCAAAAGTTGAAAATGAAATGATTAGAATTGACGGATTCGGAAAAAGTGCATTTTCAAGAACATTTTCTGATGGAACAAAAGCTGATTATGATGTTACTTACACAATGGAGTTTCAATTTCAAGATGGTAAATATAGAATCAAATATACTCACAAAGGAATAACCGTTGATAATAGTGAAGTATTTTTTAAAATTACAGATGTAATTAATAACATTCAAGACAAAAACGGCAATGGTTGGAATAATGCAAAAGAACAATACCAAGGATTTGTTCAATTACAAATAGATTCGCTTTTTAATTATATTACTAAAAAAAATAATGGGTGGTAATTTACAACTGCAGGAAAGACAAAAAAGTTAGATTAATAAAACAAATTATGGGTTTTAGCATCATTGGACATCCGAGTTATGATACTCTTTCAGAAGAACATATTAACCGATATTTGGGTATGTTTTTCAGAAGTTGGATAAATAGTTTGAACTATGAAAACTATGTAAATTCAGTCTTTAATTTAGATTTGAAAATATATTCTAAAAACGATAAAAAACCTTATCAATTAGATGAAAATGACATTATCACTTCAAAAACTAATGTCAATAATCATATCATTTGGGAACTAAAAACTTTAAAAGGTTTATCAATTTGGATTGAAAGCATTTTTGATTTTTACAACTTGGATAAACACGACATTGAAAGTTATAAAAATGAAGTTGAACGAAATGATAAAAACTTTAATGGAAGTGAATTTATTAACTTTATAACTGAATATAAAAACAATAATTCTATTGGAGTAATGAAAAAAACTTCAAAATTGATTGAGTTTCAAAATAATGTAACCCCTCAACAAAAAAAGTATATTCTTATTTTAATGTATCTGGATTATGCTAAAACGGAAGATTTCTTAAACAATAAATATGACCATTCCATAAATCAAATAACCACACCACAACCCAACTTACAACTCGAAAACTCAATAGAATTTTTCAATAAGGTCAATCAAAATTTAGTTAGTGAGTTAGATGTTTTAAATTTTATAGAAAGGGCAACGAATGACGAAAAGCATAAACTTGAAATACTGGCAAAAGACATTGAAACATTTGAAATTGATTTTATTTCAAATGAGGTTGTTGACAGTTATTTTAGTGTTCACAATGTAAAATCTGTTTCTGAATTGTTTACCAGGTTCAAAGAATTGGTTTTTAACAAAATCAATAAACAACCTCAACAAATCAATAATTCAAAAAACAAAATTGATTATAATCAAGAACTTAATAAAGCATATTTCAAAGTTGGTTTAATGTTTGCGAAAAATGAAATCTATTCAAAAGTAGTAACTATTGAAAACATCAAATCAACAAAGTATTATCACAACAATAATGAATTTCCTAATATAAACCAATTAGCAAAACATCTTGGATTAACTCGACAATACATCAATGATAGTTTTAATAATTCAAGTTCACACCATAATATTTTTAATAACAAAAATAAATTAAAAATGATTATTGGTTATTGTAAGGAACGTTCAATTGATATCAATAAAGATTTTTTAGATAAATACGCCTTATTAAGTCAAGAACATCATTAAACAATTCTCGCACAAATTCTCGCACAAGTGCAATATTATTGTGCGGTTTAAATAGATTGAGTTTTGCACCATAACATTAAAACTTATTAGTTATGGAAGCAATCCAACTTATTCAAATAACGCCCGAACAACTACAATCGGAAATTCTCAAAGGCGTTAAAATTCAAATTGATGACCTCAAAAATCATTTCCAACCAAAAACACCCAACGAATATTTAACACGTCAAGAAGTGGCTCAAATGTTCAATGTGGATATTTCTACAATCCACAATTGGTGCAAATCTAAAAAACTCAATCCACTTGGTATTGGTGCAAGGGTTTACTTTTTACGTTCCGAAATTGAAGCAAGTCTAACCCCACTAAACGTTTAAGGTTATGACTACTGGCATCTTATCAACACCAACTATTCACGTTTACAAAGAAATAAACGAGGGCAAATACAAAGGCGTAAAACACTACGAAATTGTTGAGGTTAAAAACGGAACGCAAAAATTATCTGATCTTCTAAATATTCAAAAAGACAGAGGTTTTGCAAAAGTAAATCCTACCTACTGGCTCAAAGTTAGATTAGTAAAAAAGTGGCATACACTAACTGGGTTGTTTTATACGTCAATATGTGGCGTTTTTATAGCAGATAAAGGCAAAAACAACACCAAAGAAGATTTGATAATAGTGCAATTTTCAAAGGATAACGATAGAAAATTGATAGTGTACTATTTCAAAAACTACTACACTAACGACATAAAAAAGGTCGTTCACTTCATCAATCAGTAAAGTATAGAAACAAAAAAAAGGCGATTGTTCAAGTCGCCTTAATTGTTCAAAAGTGCTTTTACTGGCATCGCAAAAACATTGAAACAAAGATAATAAAAAATGTTAGATTTTCTAAAATTACAAACCTATGATTTGTCATTAATTGAATATTTCAATACAAATGATTTATTGACTTGGTTGAGTGATACAGATAAATTGAATCATTTGGATTTTGAAGTAATTACAACTAAAAAGGTAATGCACTACAAAGGAATTCGGTTTTGCTTTTATTCCAATCGATTAGATATTCTATTCAAACCGCACTACTACTTCAACAACAACCTACATAATGCAAATGACTTTAAAATAGTTGATTGTATCAATGTAATATCAAACTTCAAAGAAATCTTTAAAATTGATTTGACACACTTGAAAGTCGTAAATATTGAATTTGGATTGAATGTTATAAGTCCAATTGATATAAAGGATTTGATAATGTATTTAGCATACCACGAAAAAAACGAATTTAGAACCGATACTGGATTGGCATACAGCAAAAAAAGTTATTCCACAGACAAAAACGGAACGGCAAACGAATACAAAATCATTAAGGCATACGCCAAAGGATTACAATTTCCAGAATACACCGACATTGATACATTCCGATTTGAAATAAAAAGTAAAGAGCGTAAATACTGCATTAATCAATTAGGAATCCACACTTCAAACGATCTTTTGAATATAGATGTTTATACCAAAATGATTGAAACATTGATTAAGGAATTTAAAGAAGTTCTTATACTGGATTGTATTACAAATTTTCAAAGTTTAAACCAAAAGGAATTTAAAAAAGTTTCTGAATATCTTAATCCGTTGTTGTGGTATAAAATCAAAAATCAAAACCGAAATAGTTTTAGTAAGAACAAAACCAACTATTATAACTTAATCAACAAAGTTGAAAACAATCTAAAAAATCAACTGGAAAACATCATTTTTGACAAACTTGAATTTTTAAAAAAGGGTGCAATTTCCACAACCAACACAAAAGTAAAAAAGGGTGCAGATTCCAACTTATATAATAGTGGAATATGCAACCAAAAGCAAATGCAAAAAGTTGAGGTTAAAAATTCTATTTGTAAAGTAACTGGGTTTGATATTTCAATGCAAAAGGATAATAGTATTTTGCTTTCACATACTGGATTAAGATATTATTATCAAAATGATAAAGATTGTTTTGAACAAATCAAAAATAGGTACTTATCAAAAGTATGGTACAATTCAGATTTTGACATTCAAATAAAAGAATTGGCTCACAACATTAGAAACAAAATCAGTAACCTACGAATTAAGCAAAAAAGATTATACCAACCTCAACAATTTAATTTACTGAATAACTTTTAAATTCAGTTTGAATTATGTAGTAATTTGTGTCCTATAAGAAATCGAACTATGATTTTTTGGACATCATTTAATGATTATTAAAGATTTTTCGGAGGTCAAATGGATAGTTTTTTCAGTCCACATAGAGAACTTAAAAAAATAACGTTTATAAAAAACTTCAAAATTTATAAATGAAATTCAAAACGTTTATAAAAAATCCAATTATTTATAAAATTCTAACATAGAATAAAACCTATGTTAGAAAAACTTCAAAAATCTAACTTAGATAGATAGTTTTCGGAGTCCAAAATAAAATGAAAATTAGTAGTGTTTTGAAAATGGTTTGGCAAATGTTTGGCAACTTTATAAAAACAAAAATGCAATTACCTATAATTTAGATAATTGCAATTAAAAAGTGCGGATAATAGGACTCGAACCTACACGCCTCGCGGCACCAGATCCTAAGTCTGGCATGTCTACCAATTTCACCATATCCGCTAAAATTGTGAGTGCAAATATAAAAACAAATTATGAATTATGAATTATGAATTATGAATTTTTTTAAAACTCTTTTTTGTACTTTTGACTTTATAAAATTTTAATTGAAAATGGACAATATTAAACAATACGTTCAAGAAAATAAAGAACGTTTTATTAACGAATTAATCGAATTATTAAAAATTCCATCTGTAAGTGCTGACAAAGCTTATGAGAAAGACGTAATAAAAACTGCAGCAGCAGTAAAAGTAAGTCTTGAAAAAGCAGGTTGCAATTTTGTAGAAATTTGTGAAACTCCAGGTTATCCAATAGTTTTTGGAGAACACATAATCGATAAAAACCTTCCTACTGTTTTGGTTTATGGACATTATGATGTGCAACCTCCAGATCCACTAGAACTTTGGACATCACCACCATTTGAACCAGTAATAAAAACCACAGAAATTCATCCAGAAGGAGCAATTTTTGCACGTGGTTCTTGCGATGACAAAGGTCAGATGTACATGCATGTGAAAGCTTTCGAATACATGATTCAGGACAATTGTTTGCCTTGCAACGTAAAATTTATGATTGAAGGTGAGGAAGAAGTTGGGTCGAAAAGTCTCAGCTGGTTCGTAGAAAAAAATCAAGAAAAATTAAGTTGTGACGTGATTTTAATTTCCGATACCGGAATGATTTCTAACCAACAACCAAGTATTACAACTGGATTACGTGGTTTAAGTTATGTTGAGGTCGAAATTACTGGTCCAAATCGTGATTTACATTCCGGATTATATGGCGGAGCAGTTGCGAATCCAATTAATGTATTAGCCAAAATGATTGCTTCGCTTCACGATGAAAATAATCATATTACCATTCCTGGATTTTATGATAAAGTAGAAGAATTGAGT
>NZ_JAYVFH010000153.1:0-14177 GCF_043773265.1 Flavobacterium sp.
TAAAATGCCAATTTCACCTAACTTCACCTCAATATTACACCAAGATTGGGAAATTAATTTTTTGCAATGTTATCCAAATGGGTATTTAAAATATACTGATTTGTGTAATATTTTACAACTTACTGCTGCAAAACATGCTGAACTTGGCGGAATTAGTTTTAGTGATATGCAAGAGTTTAATCAAGCTTGGGTTTTAAGTAGAATGAGAGTTGAAATTAAAAAATTGCCAAAATGGAAAGATGTAATTACTATTAAAACTTGGATAAATTCATTAGAAAATTCAAGATCAATTCGCTGTTTGGAAGTATTTAATGGTAATGAAAAAATTGTGGGTTGCGAAACTTTTTGAGCAGTTTTTAATACCAAAACAAGAAGACCAGAAACGTTAGCTATACCAAATGATCATTTTATTAAATATCCAAACGATGGTGCAACAATTAACTCATCTTCTAGAATAAATATTCAACAAGAAATGAATGTTGTAGCAATGAACATAGTAAAATTATCTGATTTAGATATTGTAAATCATGCTAATAGTGTAAAATATTTAGAATGGTGTTTAGATTTTGTAGATTCTAAAATGATTATGAGTAAAAAATTAAAGAGTTTTGAAATGAATTATTTAAAAGAAGTTTCGCTAAATGATGAAATTTCAATTGCTAAAAATGAAAATATTTTTACAATTAATAAAGACAATAAAGTGTGTTTTGCACTTGAACTTGAATTTTAAAAAATAGTTCTTATTACTACTTATTTTTTAGCCCAGATGGAAACGGCATCCTTTTTTTGTTCTCGTTCTTAAAAACGAGAACAAAAAAAGATATAGTGCACAGCTGGAAAAAGCTTCTAAACAAAAAAAACTTCAATTTCTTGAAGTTTTTATAAATTTATTTTTTTACAACTAGTCTAAAACCTTCGCCATGAATGTTAAGAACTTCTACATCTGGATCGTCTTTTAAATATTTTCTTAACTTAGCAATATATACATCCATACTTCTAGAAGTGAAGTAGTTATCGTCTCTCCAAATTTTAGTTAAAGCTAATTCTCTTGGCATTAAATCTTCAACAAAAACGGCTAACATTTTTAGTAATTCGTTTTCTTTTGGAGATAATTTTATTGGCTCATGACCAGGAAAATTCAAGAAACGCAACTTAGAATTTAAATGAAACTTACCAATTTGAAATTCAAACTGAACATTTTCTGGTTTAGTTTCTGCCGCTTTTCTTTGCATTATTGCTCTAATTTTCATCAACAATACTTCAGAATCAAATGGTTTGTTAAGATAATCATCTGCTCCAACTTTGTAACCTTTTAATACATCTTCTTTCATGGTTTTGGCAGTCAAGAAAACTATTGGCACTTCTTTATTTTTTTCACGTATTTCTTTAGCCAAAGTATAACCATCTTTATATGGCATCATTACGTCTAAAATACACAAATCATAAGTGTCTTTTTTGAATTTTTCAAAACCTTCCATGCCATTTTTGGCAAGTGTAACATCAAAATCGTTGAGCATTAAATAATCTTTAAGAATTGCTCCAAAATTTTGATCGTCTTCAACTAATAATATTTTTTTATTTTCTTTTTCCATAATTTTTTAATTTAGCAATGGCAATTTTATTATAAATGTACTTCCTTTTCCTTTTTCACTTTCTACAAAAACTTCACCATTATGGTCTTCAACAATTCGTTTAACATAAGCTAAACCCAATCCGTGACCTTTAACATTGTGTAAATCTCCTGTATGCTCTCGATAAAATTTTTCGAAAATTCTTTTTTGAGCTGTTTTATTCATTCCTGTTCCTTGATCTTTTATTTTAATTAAAATAAAGTCTTTAATATTCTCTGTATATATATTAATAACGGGTACATCTGGCGAATATTTTATGGCGTTGTCTAAAATATTAACAATTACATTTGTAAAATGTACGTCGTTTAGTAGCACTGTGGTTCTATTTGCCTCAAAATGAGTTGTTATAGTTCCTTGTCTGTCTTCAATAATTAAATTAATATGTTCTATAGCATCTTCAATTATTTGATGAACATTATAAGATACTTTCGATATATCAAGTTCTCTTTTTTCTAACTTAGATATTCTAAGTACATTTTCTACTTGTGCATGCATTCGTTTATTTTCGTCCCGAATCATTTGCAAATACCTAAAAATTTTTTCTTTATCATCAATTACTTTTGGATTTTTTATGGCATCAAGTGCAAGATTAATAGTTGCAATTGGTGTTTTAAACTCATGAGTCATATTATTAATGAAATCGGTTTTAATTTCAGAAATCTGGCGTTGTTTCATTAATTGATGTAAAGCATTAGCATAAGCAATAATAATGACTAACGTAAAAATGATTGACAATAATGTAATACCAACAATTTCTCTAAACAAAAATTTCTTCTTTTGAGGAAAATTTACATGCAAATTATACTTGTTATTTCCGTCATTGTCTATAAATATTGGTATTGAATATGTTGAATATTTATCATAACGAAAATGATCTGACTTTATTTTAGTTGCCAATCCGTTACTATAAACATTGAATTCGTATGGTGTATTTACGCCATATTCTTCTAATTCATTTGACAATAGTTTATTAATTTCATCTTTTGAAACTCTATCTTGAATAGGATAATTTGAAACAATATCTTTATATTGAATTTCAAATCCTGCTCGTTCAAGAATATCAACATCTCCAGTTTTTTCTATTGTAACATCAGGAATATCTTTATTTTGAATTCCAGGATTGTCAAATGATTTATTATTAAAAACCTCTGTTTTTCTTTTAGTAGAAAATGATTTTAACCTTATACTGTCTGCATTTTTATCAAAGAACGTTGAAAATATATCATAATCTTCTGCAATAATACTACTAGAATAAATTATAGTTTCATTGGTTTTAGAATTTCGCTGATAATAACCATATTCTAATAAATCGTCTTTTTGAGGAATTTTACCAGTGCTATCCTTAACCCTATTATATTTATTATAAAAAGCATATTGCTCTTTTTTTTGCAACTTACTAGAAACGTTTCCTAATACTTGCTTGATGTGAAATTTAAATTCGTCTTCACTCTTTTCTAATGATGTATTAAACCAATATACTTGAACAAATATTATTCCAAGCAAGGACAAACTCATTAAAATCACTAATAGCCGAAAAACAAACTTATTCATCACAACAAATTTAGTATTTTAACATTTATTCTGTTAATACATTAACCAAACATTAACATTGAAGTCAAAAATTATTTATTTTTCAATAAATTAATGATTTCATCAACTTGTTTCTTAGTATTATCAAAATTCTCATTTACAACAACATAATCGCTTCTTTCAATTCGCTCTTCATCAGATAATTGATTATTTATTCTTTGTAAAACTTTTTCGCGAGTTGTATTGTCTCTTTTTAAAACTCTGCTAATTCTTGTTTCTAATGGAGATGTTACTGTAATTATAGCATCACAATCTTTATAACTTCCGCTTTCAAATAATATTGCGGTTTCTTTAACAATCATTGGAGCTTCTTTATTAATAACTATCCAATTTTCAAAATGTTTTTTTACAGCAGGATGAACAATAGCATTGAGTTGTTTAAGTTTTTCTGGTTTATTAAACACTATAGATGCCAATTTTTCTCTATCAAGTGTATTATTTGGATTTATAATTTCATTACCAAAAGCTTCAGAAATTTGAGTAATTATATTTGAAAACTCCATTACTTTTTTTGCTTCAACATCTGAAACATAAACTGGTATTCCTTTAGATATTATATAATTAGCAACTGTAGTTTTGCCACTTCCAATTCCGCCAGTTAAACCAATTATTTTTGTTTTTTTAATATTAGAATTACCTATATTTTTCACAGGAATTACAGTTTTTTCTATTGAAGGATTACCAACATTTTGAACTGGAATTACTTCTTTTTCGATTTTTTTTGCAACATTTTTTTTAACAGAAGGTTTAACATTTTCAAATAGAGTTGAAGCTTTTTCAGTTGTTACATCAATTGTTTTTTTAATTGACGATTTAAAATTTTCAATTAGAGCTATTGTTTTTTTATCCTTATCAATAGTAGATTTTTGAGGTAATTCAACAATAAAATTCTGCTCTTGAGTTATTGATTTTTCAATAATTGCTTCTTGATTTCTTTCAATAATTAAAGTTTCCTCTATATTTTCTTGAGAAGTTTTTATATCAAAAAAAAGTTTTGGAAAAGCTTCTTGTGGTTTTTTTCTTAAAATATTTATTTTATAAAAAGATTCTAAAAACCCTAATCCGTAACCAAAAAACTGTTTCCAAACTGCAACAATTGATAAAATCCCAATTATAGGATTTCTATTTTCTATGCTCGAAACTATAAAAACAATTATAAAATAAAGAAAATATAATTTCAAAGCCCAATCAAATAAAAGAAATAATAAAAGTATTGAAACAAAAAAACCAATAACAAAAAGCGATGGAAACCAATAGGTTAATTTTTTATATTCTGGATACCAATTATTTAGTATAGGTCGTGCTTTTCCGAATTTAGAAACTTGATTACTAAATTTTTTCCAATCAATTCTTCGTTTATGATATACAAATGCAGATGTAAAAAGTCGTGTTTCAAATCCTAACTTCCATAATCTGATACTTAAATCTGGATCTTCACCCGGATGAATATTTCCAAATCCGTTAGATGTTTCAAATGCTTTTCTAGAAATTCCCATATTGAAACTTCTTGGTTGAAATTTATTTATTTTTTCTGAACCACCTCGAATTCCTCCAGTTGTAAGAAAAGAAGTCATTGCAAAGTTTATTGCTTTCTGAACGTTAGAAAACGATTTCAATGCTATATCTGGACCACCAAAACAATCTACAAAGTTTGAATTTAATTGTTTTTCAACTTCTGATAAATAGTTATTTGGAATGATACAGTCTGAATCAAAAATGATAAAATAATCGCCTTTGGCTTTTTTCATTCCAAAATTTCTAGAATCACCTGGACCAGAATTTGTTTTAAAATAATAAGAAATCGATAATTTATCTGAATATTTTTGAACAACATCTTTACAAGTAATTGTTGAACCATCTTCTACAATTACAATTTCATAGTTGCTTTGATAAGTTGACAGAAGCAAACTTTCAAGTAATTCGTTTATTTCGTCAGGTCTGTTGTAGACTGGAATAATAATTGAAAAATACATTTAAAAAAATTTTAACAAATATACTCTTTTCTATAAAAAAAAAGTCCCGCTTTCGCAGGACTTTTATTAAATATCAAATAAATTTTATACTTATTGCTTAATAACTTTAATAGTTTTAACATAACCATTAGCAGTAACTTTTACTAAATATGTACCTTGAGCCAAGTTTGCCATATCAACTTGACTTTGAGTTGAATTAATAGCTTTTACAATAACTTCTTGACCCAATAAATTCATAACTTGAATTTTTTCAATGTTTTGAGAATATTCAATATTTAAAACATCTTTCACTGGATTAGGATATGTTTTAAAGTTTGCAGTGTCAAATGAATTAGTTGATAAAGATGGATCGGTCAATCGCAATGTAAAAGTACCTTGTTCAGTAGCGTTACTCCAAACTTGAACATAATAAGTGTTTCCAGAAATCAAACCTGTTAAAACTTCGGTTGTTGGTACAGTTAAATCAATATTACAAGTATTTAAAACTGGAGCTAAAGTAGCACAAGATGTACCAGAATAAATATTAAAATTAGAAGATGTCATAGTACTATTAGTAATTAAACAATCAACATTTCCTGATGTTGGTGCAACAAATGAAAACCATACATCTTGTATTGAACCAAAAGCATCACAAGTAGGTTGAGCAGAACTTACTGTTCCAAATGAATTATCTGAAACAACATCTGTAGCATCTACATTAACCAATAATGAAGTGGCACAATCCTGATTGGTAACAGCTGGAGGAATTACAACTGCACAAGTTACATTCATTACAAAAGCTCCAAAACTACCTGTATTAAAACCTTCAACTGCAATATAATAGGTTGTTGTACCATCTGAAACAAAACTAACTTTTGAAAGAACACTTGTAGTTGCTGGTAAAACAGCACATGAGTTATCATCATCGTTACCAGCAATTGCTGTTAAACTGCCAGAAGTACCAGTTAATACTAAAACAGAAGTATCATAAGTTGAACCACATAAATTTAAAGTAACAGTTTGAGCTGTTCCAGTTCCTGTATATTTATACCAAACATTTCGACTGTCTAAATCTACACCAAAAGCTAAAGCAGGATTTGCTTCATCTAAAGTTGCTCCAGTTGTATTTCCAGAATAATTAGTATCACAATTTACAGAAATAGCGTTTGCAAACAAATCATTTGTCATTGGAGTTACAGTTAAAACACCACTTAAATGTGATGTTCCATTCCAGAAATTTCCATTTCCACTTGAATCAATACCACCATAAACATATGCGCCAGTATTTAATCTAAAACGTGTTGCATAATAATAAGTTCCAGCGACTAATGTAGAACCAATATTTGCCTGATATTCATCATTATTAGAAACATGACTAGAATTCCATGTTGCAGGAACCCAAGTTGTCCATGTATTAGGATTTGTATCAGTTGCATTATAACCAACCCAAGCTGTAATTCCTGGAGCTTGTCCAACAATATTTGGAGCAACATTAGTTAATCCACCTTCATAAACTTGACCAAAAATAGTAACATTTGTTCCCGAAATTGTTGATGCTGTTGGTGGCCATTGTAAACTAATATAATCTGGTAAATCAGAAGAAAGTGTTCCACAAGTTACTGTTTTAGTTCTACAAGTACTTTGTGCTGCACATGTTGCATCAAGATGTGTATAAAAACGAATGTTTCCCGACAGAGTTGCAATCCAAGTAAGACTACCAATTCCTGTTGCAGCAGAAGTTGCTCCACTATCTGTACTTATTGTAATTACATCTGTATTAATTGCAAGTGGTACATTATTGTAACTTGAAAAGACATAAGTCTGACCAGAAACTACAGTTACAACTGAATATTCACTTGCATATCCACAAGTTGTAATATCTTGAATTGTAAAGCCATCACAATTGGCAGAATTAGGAACAAATGTTCCTGAAGGCCATTGACCATTAACAGATGTTAAACACTGAGTATAACCCTTACCAACAGTAATTAACATTAAAAGTAATAAAGTAATTTTTTTCATAATTTAATTATTATAAGATTAAAAGGTTAAAGATAAAAAAAAATCGCTTAAATAAGCGAGTTTTTTATTAACAATATTTAACATTTGTTAAAATATTTGTAAAATTGAAGGATTTCAATTGAAAATTTATCCTATACTATCTATTAATATCATTTCATTAGTATCTAATAAATAATCAACTCCATCAAAACCAAATCCAAACAAGTTTAAGAAATCTTGTTTGTAACCTGCTAAATCTCCAATTTCTGGTAAAGTTTCTGTTGTTGCTTTTAACCATAAACTAGCAACTTTTTCTTGAACATCATCTTTCATTTCCCAGTCATCAATTCTAATTCTTCCATTAGAATCTGTTGGAACTTCTTTTCCTGTATATAATCTTTGACTGTATAACCTTTGTATTTGCTCAATGCAACCTTCATGAATCCCATCTGCTTTCATAATTTTATATAACAATGAAATATAAAGTGGAATTACCGGAATTGCTGAACTTGCTTGGGTAACCAAAGCTTTATTTACTGAAACATAAGCTTTTCCTTGAATGTCTTTCAAGCTATCTGTAATTGTGAATGCTGTTGCTTCTAGATGATCTTTGGCTTTTCCAATTGTTCCTTTTCTATAAACTGCTTCTGTAACTGCTGGTCCAATATAAGAGTAAGCAATAGTTGTTGCACCAGATGCTAATAAATTTTCTGCTTTTAAAGCATCAATCCACATGGTCCAATCTTCTCCACCCATAACTACTACTGTATTGTCAATGTCTTCTTGATTGGCTGGTTCTATTGATACTTGAGTAACATTTCCTGTATGAAAATCAACGGTTTTATTTGTAAAAGTTCCGCCAATTGGTTTTAATGTTGATCGATGTAAAACTCCAGTTTCTGGATGTAAACGAACTGGTGAAGCCAAACTATAAATTATCAAATCTATTTGTCCTAAATCAGCTTTAATCATATCAATAGTTTGTTGCTTTACTTCTTTAGAAAAAGCGTCACCATTTATACTTTTAGCATACAATCCTGCTTTTTGTGCTTCTTGTTCAAATGCTGCTGAATTGTACCAACCTGGAGAAGCTGTTTTGCCTTCTGATGGTGGTTTTTCAAAAAAGACGCCAATTGTGGCTGCATCGCATCCAAAAGCACTAGAAATTCTTGAAGCCATACCAAATCCTGTTGATGCTCCAATAACTAATACTCTTTTTGCTCCATCAATTTTTCCTTTTGATTTTACATATTCAATTTGATTTTTGATGTTTTGTTCACAACCTTTTGGATGTGCAGTTAAACAAATAAAGCCACGCATTCTTGGTTCTATTATCATAATTTATTTAGTTTGAATTTTTTGAATTTGTTGATTTTGGCTATAAAATTCAACAAACAAATATAATTTTATTTTTTAGTTAAGCAATTCCTTAGCATGATTTAAAGCAGAATCTGAAACTGTTGAACCCGAAAGCATTTGTGCAATTTCTATAATACGTTCATCTGCTGATAATAACTTTAACTCTGACTGGGTTTGATTGTTATTTATTACTTTAAAAACTTTAAAATGGTCTTTTCCTTTTCCGGCAATTTGAGGTAAATGTGTAATTGAAAAAACTTGCATATTACTGCTCATTTTTTTCATTATTTCTCCCATTTTATGAGCAATTTCTCCTGAAACTCCTGTGTCAATTTCATCAAAAATTATAGTAGGAAGCATTGAATATTCTGATAAAATAGATTTTACAGCTAACATAATTCGTGACATTTCGCCACCAGAAGCTACTTTTTTTAACAATCCAAAATCTGAACCTTTATTGGCAGAAAATAAAAATTGAATTTCGTCTTTTCCGGCTGAAAAATAATTTTCCGTTTGATTTATTTGAATATTAAATCGTGCATTTATCATTCCTAATTGTTCAAGAATTACTGCTAATTTATTGGTTAAAACTGGAATGGCATTTACCCTATTTTCATGAATTTTTAATGCTAAACTATTTAGTTCAACTTCAATTGCTGCAATTTGTTTTTCTATAGAATTTATTTCTGATTCTAGGGTTGAAACCGAAACTACTTTATTGTCCAAATCATTTTGCAGTTCTAATAATTCATCAATTGATGCTACTTGATGCTTTTTTTGAAGTAAATATATTAATTGCAATTTATGATTGGTTAATTCTAATTCTTCTGGATTTGAAATTGTATTTTCAGATAATTGAATTAGCTCTTTTTCTATATCGTCAAATTCTATTAATACACTAGAAATTCTTTCATTTAAAATAGCATATTCTGAAGAGAAAGAAGCAATTTTTTGAATTGATAGTTTAATTTCTTTCAAATTTTGATGAACTCCAAACTGCTCATCATTGGATAAAGAAATGGATTTTGAAATATTTTCTTTAATAAATTCAACATTATTAAGCTTTTCAAATTGAATTTCTAATTCTTCTTGTTCACCAGATTTTAAATTTGCTGATAATAATTCTTCTAATAAAAAAGTATTATAATCTTGTTCTTTTGTAACCGAATGTAGTAATTCGGTTTTAGATTTTAATTCTGATTTAGATTTTTTATGTTCTTTTAATTTATTTGAATAATCAGAAATTAAATCAAAGTTAGAGGCAACTGAATCTATTATTTGAAACTGAACAACATCATCAGAAAGTTCATGGGTTTGATGTTGCGAATGAATATCGATTAAATAATTACTCAATTCTTGTAATTCATTAAGATTTACTGGAGTATCGTTTATAAAAGCACGAGATTTTCCTGATGATAAAATTTCTCTACGAATGATGGTTTCATCTTCATAATCTAGATCATTTTCTTGAAAAAATGATTTTAAATTGTAATTTTTTATTTGAAAATGTGCTTCAATTATACATTTTTCGTCTTTGTTTTTTAATGATGATAAGTCGGCACGCTTTCCTAAAACCAAACCTAATGCACCAAGTAATATTGACTTTCCTGCACCAGTTTCACCTGTAATTACAGAAAATCCATCAGAGAATTTAACTGATAATTTTTCTATCAAAGCAAAATTTTCGATGGATAAAGATGTAATCATTTATAAAGTTTAATTAAAGAAAATTAAAATTTAATTTTTGACCATTTATTAGAATTTGTAGGCGATATTTTATTTAAATTCTCAACTAAATCTGTAATTGGAACTGTTGGTCCGCCAGAAAAAACAGAAACAATTTCGTCAACTTTAGCATCAAAAAATGTTCTTGTTAAGTAAGAATTTGGACGAATAGAATATAATTTACTAATGTTTAAAAGTGATTCTTTTATAGATTCTTTAGCAACCTTTAAATCTTTATTCATAGAGTCTAAACCTTCATAATGATAGGAAAATAAAGTTTCACGATATGCGCTAAGAGTTGGTGCTAAAATATCATTTATCAAGAAAAATCTATTGTTGTTTTTTTCTGATTGCGACCAACCTTTAAAACCGCTTTGTGCCGCTTGATTTACAATATCTTGTGCAGATTGAAAATAATCACTTCCTCCATTTAATGAAAATGTATCTGCATCTGTACCAATTATTAAATAACTATAAAATGCTAAAACAGAAATTAGATTAGTGTCAAAACTGTTAGGATTATAAGTCATGTTTTCAAATTCTATGTATCTAAAACTAAAATCTTTATCATTAATATTAATTAAAGGAGAAGAATAGGTTGAATTAAAAACTGGTCTAGAAGATTGCACTTGTATTGATGCGTTAAACTGATTGGAATCAAACGAATTAACAATAATAAACATTGAACAATTTATCTTTTCTCTTTGTTGAAAGGATTGCTCTGTCCAAACAGTTTTATTCATAAAGTCATTTAAAGATGTTTGTAAGTTCTTAAATATTTGAGTGTTAACATTTGTAATTTTGTCATAATTAACAGTAACAGTACAATTTAACTCTTGGCTATTAGCAAATGCATAGACAAACAATAATGAAATTAAAAAAAATTTACGCATAGAAATGTTGAATTACTTTGTTAATAATATCGATTGCAACTTCTTCTTTAGACTTTAATTCCATTGGTTCAATAGTGAAACTAGAATCAATAAACGTTATTTTATTAGTTGGTTTACCAAATCCTGCTCCTTCATCTTGAAGTGAATTTAAAACTATCAAATTTAAGTTTTTTTTCTGAATTTTCAACTTAGCATTTCAATTTCATTTTCTGTTTCTAAAGCAAAGCCAATTAAAAACTGTTTTTTCTTTATTTCACCAAGAGAAGCTAGAATGTCTTTGGTTTTTTCTAATTCAATTGATAAACTTGCTTCACTCTTTTTAATCTTTTGATTAGCAACTTTTTTTGGTTTATAATCTGCTACAGCTGCTGCTGCAATTGCAACATCAACATCGTTATAATATTCATGACAAGCAACGTACATTTCTTGTGCAGAAACAACATTTATTAACTTAATTGAACTATTTTTTATCTTGCAATGAGTTGGTCCAGAAACTAATATTACTTCTGCACCAAGATTGGCTGCACTATTTGCAATGTCAAATCCCATTTTTCCTGAAGAATGATTTCCTATAAAACGTACAGGATCTATTGCTTCGTATGTTGGACCAGCAGTTATTAGTATTTTTTTTCCTTTTAATGGTAATTTACTTTCTAAATCGGCTTCAAGAAATGCAATTATATTTTCTGGTTCTGCCATTCTACCTTCTCCAGAAAGTCCGCTTGCTAATTCGCCAGATTCAGCTGGAATTATAGTGTTTCCAAATTCCTTTAATGTAGTAAAAGTAGCAATTGTAGATTGATGTTTATACATATCCAAATCCATTGCTGGAGCAAAATATACTGGACATTTTGCAGATAAATATGTAGCAATTAATAGATTATCACAATTGCCATTAGCCATTTTAGACAAAGTATTGGCTGTTGCTGGTGCAATTATCATTAAATCTGCCCATAATCCTAGTTCAACATGATTATTCCAATGAGCATTTTCATCTTCTTCATTATAAAATGTAGAATAAACAGGATTTTTAGAAAGTGTAGATAATGTTAACGGTGTTACAAAATCCTTAGAAGCAGGTGTCATTATCACTTGGACATGCGCACCTGCTTTTATGAAAAGTCGAACTAAAGTTGCTGTTTTGTATGCGGCTATTCCGCCAGAAACACCTAGCACTATTTTTTTTCCGCTTAAAACTGACATTTTAGTAATTATTTGTCTGAATTTCTGTGGTAAATTTTATCATCCAACCACTCTTGTACTGCAAGAGCATGTGGTTTTGGCAATTTTTCATAGAATTTTGAAACTTCAATTTGTTCTTTGTTTTCAAAAACTTCTTCTAAACTATCGTTGTAAGTAGCAAATTCTTCAAGCTTATCAATCAATTCTTTTTTGATTTCAGCATTGATTTGATTAGCTCTTTTTGCTATAATAGTTATTGCTTCATAAACATTTCCTGTTGGCTCTTCAATAACTGTTTTGTTATAAGTTATTGTGTTTACTGGTGCGTTAGTTTTTTTTAAATCCATGACATTTTATTTGGTAAATTGTTGTAATTCTTTATCTATTATAACCAACATATCGTTAGCTTTTTCTTTATATTTTGTATCTCCTTTAAACTTTATTAAACTACTATAAGATGTTTTTGCGGTTATCAATCTAGCTTCCATTTTTTCTTGAACACTATTTATTGCTAGTTTATAAGCCGAATCAAATTTATAATATAATGCATCTTCTTTATATGTTGTACCAGGAAAATCAGAAATAAAATTATCTAATGCAATAATTGCAGCTTTGTGGTCTTCAATTGAATTAAACAACTTTGCATTTTCATAATATTTTTTTTCTAGTTTTTCTTTCATTGCTTTTACAATAGAGTTGGCATCAGCAAAATATTTTGAATTTGGATAAGTATCTAAAAAATATTGTAGTTTTTCTATTGCTTTATCTGTATCGGTTTGATCTAAACTATAAACTGGTGACAACATTGAATAACTTTTTGCAGAAAGAAATGCTGCTTCTTCTACATTTTGGCTTTTTGGATAACTTGACACAAAACTTTCAAAATGATATGCAGACAAACTATATTGCTTGTTTTTATAATAGGATTGTGCGTGCATATAAAATAAATTCTCTGCTTGTGGCTTTCCTTTATAAGCTGGCGATATTTGTTCAAACAATGTTATTGCTTTAAAATATTTGCCTTTTTCATACAAATTTGTTCCTGCTTGCAATTTTACAGCAGTATCATCAGATTTTAATGCTTTTTGATATTCATTACATGATGAAACAAAAACAGCCAAGATGATAATTAATATTATTTTTTTCATTTGAAATATTTGTGTGTTCGAAATGATGTTTTATTTGCTAAAATTTCGAACTGCAAAATTAGTTAATAATTGGTTACAATAAAATATTTTTTTCAGTTCATTTTATTTGTAAAATCTCTAAGCTTTATTGCCAAGTTTTCTTCTACATTTACTAAAGGTAATCGCACTGTGTTTTCGCTCAAGGTCAATGTTTTTAATACTTCTTTTATACCTGATGGATTTCCTTGCTCGAAAATCATTTCAATAGTATCAGCAATTTGATAGTGAAGATTATAAGCTTCATCGGTTTTTCGGTTCAACCCTAAACGAATCATGTCTGAAAATTGTTTAGGAAAACCTTCAGCAATAACAGATATCACTCCACTTCCTCCAGCCAAAACAATTGGTAAAGCAATCATATCATCGCCAGAAATAACATGAAATTCATCTGGTTTATTTTGAATTAATTTCATTGCTTGAACCATATCTCCTGCAGCTTCTTTTATTGCAACAATATTTTTAAAATCATTTGCCAATCTTAAAACTGTTTCAGGTAACATATTACTTCCTGTTCTACTTGGAACATTATATAATATTATTGGTAAAGGAGAATTTTCGGCTATTTTCTTAAAATGTTGATAAATTCCTTCTTGTGTTGGCTTGGTGTAATATGGTGAAACTGATAAAATCGCATCAAAATCAGAGAAATCTCTAGTT
>NZ_JAYVFH010000154.1:0-16536 GCF_043773265.1 Flavobacterium sp.
CTGCAGAAGCAAAAGTAACAACAAGTCCAATAATAATTATTATATAAAGCGAAATTAAAACAATCATTGAAATCCCTAAAAATTTATGATGTGATTTTAATTGAACTAACGAATTTGAAACCAAATCTGAATTACTTGTTGCCAAAGCAGTTTTCATTCCAGAAGCATATTTATACAAATAAAAAACTGGCATAAAATAAATTGCAGCCACTACTATATAGATAATTGAAATAAATCCTTTCATAGCTCCAAACGAACCAAATGCACCACTAGTAGAATATGGGTCATCTGGCATCATTGCCATTACCGAACCCATAAAAATTGCTGCAATAATCATAAAACCTATTCCTACAAATCCTAAAATGGCTAAAAACATTGACCATTTGGCACTTTCTTTCAAAGCAGCTTGAGCTTGTGCGTTTAATTCTAAATTGTTTTGGTTTTCCATAAAATAAAAATAATTAATTGGTTAGTATTCTGGTTTGTTGGTTTTTATTTTTCAAATTGTTTTAAAGTTGCAATAATTATAGCAACACAATCTAACAATTGCTCTTCGTTCATGACCAAAGGTGGCGCAAAACGAATAATATTTCCGTGTGTTGGTTTTGCCAATAATCCGTTATCTCTCAAAGCCATACAAATATTCCAAGCAGTATCACTTTCTTCGGTATCGTTAATTACAATGGCATTTAGCAAACCTTTTCCGCGAACTAGCGTTGCAATGTTAGATGTTTTTACAAATTCGCCAATTTTTTCTCTAAAAATTTTTCCTAATCTACGTGCGTTTTGAGATAAATTTTCGTCATTAACAACATCCAAAGCTGCAATTGCAACTGCACCAGCAATAGGATTTCCACCAAAAGTAGAACCGTGTTGACCTGGTTTTATTACATTCATAATATGATCGTTTGCCAAAACTGCCGAAACTGGATAGGCACCACCAGATAATGCTTTTCCAAGAATTAAAATGTCTGGAGCAACATAACTGGCTTGTTTTTCGCAAGCATTTTCACAAGTACAATTTCCGCAAACTGCTAATATTGAACCAGTTCTTGCAATTCCTGTTTGCACTTCATCTGCAATAAATAAAACATTATTAGCTTCGCAAAGTGCTTTAGCTTTAGCCAAATAATCCTCAGCCGGAACATAAACTCCAGCTTCGCCTTGAATTGGTTCTACAAGAAATCCTGCGATGTTTTTAGTTGATTTTATAGCATTTTCTAACGCACTGATGTCATCATAAGGAATTTTGATAAATCCTGCTGTATAGGGTCCGAAATTTTTTCTAGCATTTTCATCATTAGAAAAAGAAATTATTGTAGTTGTTCTTCCGTGAAAATTTCCGTCGCAAACTATTATTTGTGCTTCGTTTTCTGGAATTCCTTTTTTCTCATAAGCCCATTTTCTGCACAATTTCAAAGCCGTTTCTACAGCTTCTGCACCAGTATTCATTGGAAGTACTTTGTCAAATCCAAAATACTTGGTTACATATTCTTCATAAACTCCCAATTTGTCATTATAAAATGCACGAGAAGTTAAGGTTAAAGTTTGTGCTTGATTTATCATTGCTCCAATAATTTTTGGGTGACAATGACCTTGATTTACAGCAGAATAAGCCGAAAGAAAATCGTAATATTTTTTACCTTCAACATCCCAAACATAAACACCTTCACCTCTACTTAATACTACTGGAAGTGGATGATAATTGTGTGCTCCGTATTTATTTTCTAACAAAATAATTTCTTCTGAGCTGATTTTTTCTAAAACTGACATACTATTTGATATTTAATCTGAATTTATTTCAGATTCTTTTATAAATCGCAATTCCTACTTTTGGAGAGAAATCATCCGTAATTCTACAAAAGTAAAAATTTAAGTTTAAAGTTACTCTTAAACTTCTAAACTATTAAACTTTTAAACCTTTTCCTCATACATTTCTAATAGTTTAGTAACCGTATTCCAATTTCGCATTGTAGCTGTAACATTTAGTTTTTTCTCGATATATTTTTGATCTAATCTTGTTTTTCCTGCTCCAATGTCGTATTTTATAAAGATTTTATTTCCGTCAATTACTGCTTCATCGGGTTTAAATTGACTGATTTTTAATTCGTTTATGGCAGAACTTTGCAATTCTTTAGAAATAAAAGCAACATATAATTTCTTAGAGTCAACGTCTTTTTCTTTCAAGAACGGATTATTTTTTAAACACAATTCCAAATCGTTTTTACCAATTACAATTATTGGAACTTCGTGTCCAAAGATTTTATAAATTTCTTGTTTTATTTTGAAAGCTACACTAAAACCACTTTCTTCATCGGTTTCTACAAACACATTTCCGCTTTGAATATAAGTTACCACATTAGTAAACCCAATAGCTTCTAACATGTTTTTTAAAACTTCCATTTTTATCATGTTGTGTCCTGATACGTTTATTCCTCTTAGTAATGCTAGGTGTTTCATGGTGTAAATATAATCAAAAGATAATATCAAACTTTTAAAAATGTGGTGATTAATTGTTCTATTCACCGCAAAAATGCAGTGATTAAATGAAATAATCACCGCAAAACTTCTTACTTCAGTAAAAAGATTGTATTTTTACCGCAAATACGCGGTGATTATGTACATACATCAACTTAAAAATTGGCCAAATTTCACTTGGGATTCAGACGACGTAAGCTCTTTACTTGGAGCTGTGCGTCACCAACAAGGAAAAATATTGGGACAAATGCAAGCACTTGGTTTTGGGCAATTAGAAGAAAACATGTTAGTTGCCTTAACAATGGACGCACTAAAAACCAGCGAAATAGAAGGCGAATTTTTACATCCTGATCAAGTACGTTCTTCAATAGCAAGACGATTGGGCATAGAAATAGCTGGCGCAATAAAAGCCGAAAGAGATGTGGAAGGCGTTGTAGAAATGCTATTAGACGCAACTCAAAACTACAACAAACTACTTACAGAAGAACGTTTATTTGATTGGCATGCTGCTTTATTTCCTACAGGAAGAAGTGGTATGCACAAAATAATAACTGGCGCATGGCGTGATGGCACAATGCAAGTAACTTCTGGCGCAATGGGAAAAGAAATAATACATTTTGAAGCACCAAACGCCGAAAAATTGCCAACCGAAATGAAACTTTTTTTAGATTGGGTTCAAGACGAAAACAAACTTGATAAAGTACTAAAAGCAGCATTGGCGCATTTGTGGTTTGTAACGATACATCCATTTGACGATGGAAATGGTCGTATAGCTAGAGCGATAACCGATATGTTTTTGGCGCAAGCCGATGAAAGTCCGCAGCGTTTTTATTCGATGTCGGCGCAAATACAAATAGAACGAAACACCTATTACTCGTTATTAGAAAGTACTCAGAAAGGCGATTTAGATTGCACCGAATGGATGGTTTGGTTTTTAAATTGCTTACTGCGTTCTATGAAACAAACCGACGAAACGATAGCAAAATCTAGAACGCGCACAAAATTTTGGGAAGTAAATAAAACCACCGTTTTTAATGCACGCCAACAAAAAATAGTACAATTGCTACTGGATGATTTTTTTGGAAATCTCAATGTTTCTAAATATGCTAAAATATCCAAAATATCAACAGATACTGCTTTGAGAGATTTACAAGACTTGGTTAAAAAAGAGGTGTTAGAACAACTAGGATTAGGAAGAAGTACTCATTATAAAATTAAATAAATTGATGTTTTTAAAAAACACATTTTTTTCTTAAACATTCTAATAAAACAAACCAAAACCTTATTTTTGCCTCATGGGAAAAAAGAAAACCGACAAAATTATATTTGAAAACGTAACTGTGCTTGATGCTGGTGCCAAAGGTGTTTCGGTTGCTAAAGCGCCAGAAGGACAAGTAATATTTATACCAAATGTTGTTCCTGGTGATGTGGTTGATGTGCAAACATTAAAAAAAAGAAAGTCGTATTACGAAGGTAAAGCTATAAAATTTCACTCGTTTTCTGATAATAGAATTGAACCAGTTTGTAAACATTTTGGTGCTTGTGGCGGTTGCAAATGGCAAAATATGAAATATGAACAACAATTATTTTATAAAAATAATGAAGTTTATAATAATTTAAAACGCATTGGAAAAATAGAATTACCAGCTTTTGAACCAATCTTAGGATCTGAAAAACAGTTTTTTTATAGAAATAAAATGGAATTTGGTTTTTCGGACACTCGTTGGTTAAACGAAACCGAAATTCAAAGTGATGATTTATCGTTAAGTAAAAATCCGGCTTTGGGTTTTCATATTCCAAGAATGTGGGACAAAATTCTAGATATAGAAAAATGTCATTTGCAAGAAGATCCATCAAATGCTATTCGAAATTCCATTAAAGAATTTGCTGTTGCAAACAATATGACTTTTTTCAATGCAAGAAATCACGAAGGTTTGCTAAGAACATTAATGATTAGAACTGCTTCGACTGGCGAATTGATGGTTTTGATTCAGTTTTTTGAAAACGATAAAGTCAATCGTGAGTTGTTGATGAATTTTATTCACGAAAAGTTTCCGCAAATTACTTCTTTACAATATGTGGTAAACAGTAAAGCTAACGATACTTTGTACGACCAAGATATTAAATTATTTAAAGGAAGAGATTATATTCTTGAAGAAATGGAAGGTTTGAAATTTAGTATAAATGCTAAATCTTTTTATCAAACCAACTCCGACCAAGCTTATGAATTATATAAAATTACAAGAGATTTTGCAGGATTAACAGGAAACGAAATTGTTTACGATTTATATACAGGAACTGGAACTATTGCACAATTTGTAGCTAAAAAAGCGAAGAAAGTTGTTGGTGTTGAAGCTGTTCCAGAAGCAATATTTGATGCTAAAGAAAATGCTAAACGTAATGAAATTACCAATTGCGAATTCTTTGTTGGCGATATGAAAAATGTTTTTAATGATGATTTTATTGCTAAAAACGGAATGCCTGATGTAATTATTACTGATCCATCAAGAGATGGAATGCATAAAGATGTTGTGGAACAAATTATGAAAATTGCTCCTCAAAAAGTGGTTTATGTAAGTTGTAATTCGGCAACACAAGCTAGAGATTTAGCATTAATGGACGAAAAATATAAAGTTACTCGTGTTCGACCTGTTGATATGTTTCCGCAAACGCATCATGTAGAAAATGTTGTACTTTTGGAACTTCGCTAGTAGTGGTCAGTGGTCAGTATTCAGTGGTCAGTGGTTAGTGTTCAGTGTTCAGTTCTTAGTAATCAGTTTAAATGTTGCAAGATTTGAAATTGATTTTTGAAATTGATTTTTGAGATTGATATTGAGATTTCTTTTGAAAAATAAAAAAACATGAAAAAAATACTTCTTATAATATTAATTGCATTTTCTTTTTCTGGTTGTGAAAAAGATGATATTTGCGATGCTGCAACTTCTACAACTCCAAGATTGGTTATTGAGTTTTATGATTTTGCAAATCCTTCTGTTTTGAAAAGTGTTGTAAATCTAAGAGTTACAGCAAATGGATTGACTGAATCACTTACATTCAATGATGGTTTTCCAACTACAAATCCAGAACGATATTTATTTGATGGCTCAAAAGTATTTATTCCTTTAAAAACTACAGACGATGTTACAAAATATTCATTTGTTTTAAATTCTGGTGCTACAATTGGAGAAAACACAGATTTATTTGAAATAAATTATACAAGACAAGAAATTTATGTTTCTAGAGCTTGTGGATTTAAAACTGTTTTTAGTTTAAATTCCACAAATCCAATTATTTATTCAGATGCAACAACACTTGACGGTTTATGGATTAAAGATTTGGATATTGTTAAAACAAACCTAAACAATGAAAATGAAACACATGTTAAAATATACTTTTAGTTTACTATTGGTGTTCATTTCATTTTCTGGAATGGCACAAGAACTCTCAAAAAAAGACAGTATTGCTCCAAAAACGGAACGTTATGGCGTTAGATTTGGTGTAGATTTATTTAAACTAACTCGCTCATTCTATGAAAAAGATTATAGAGCAATTGAAGTTGTTGGCGATTATAGATTAACGCGAAAACATTATATAGCAGCCGAAATTGGTAATGAAAATAAAACGGTTGATGATACGCAACTAAATTTTACAACCAAAGGAACTTATTTAAAAGCAGGTTTTGATTATAATGCATATGAGAATTGGCTAGGAATGGAAAACATGATTTATGTTGGCTTACGATATGGTATTAGTTCGTTTAGTCAAACCTTAAATAGTTACAAAATTTACAACCCAAATCCTTATTTTGTTGAAGCACCAGTTGCTGTTTCTGGTGAAGAGTTTAATGGTTTATCGGCACAATGGTTAGAAGTTGTTGCTGGTGTAAAAGCAGAAGTTTTTAATAATATTTTTGTTGGCTTCAGTTTTAGAATTAATAGATTGACTTCTAATAAAAAACCTCAAAACTTTGACAATTTATACATTCCGGGTTTTAACCGAACTTATGATGGTAGTTTTGGTGTTGGTTTTAATTATACAGTTTCTTATTTCTTACCTCTTTATAAAGCTACTGTAAAAGCAAAAAAGAAAGAAACAAAAAAGAAAAAATAATTATTTTATTTCTTTAATTCCTTTTATAAATAACCATTTCATAAACAATTTTTCACCATCTCTAGTTGATATTGCTTGAAATCTTGGAGCCAAAATTGTACCAACTACAAATGCTGTTATCGGAATCCAATAACCAGTTAAATTGGTAAAAGTAGCAGTAAGATAACGAACCGAAAAAAAGATTACAGCAAAACTTACTAGTTGATAAACAAATGCTTTAGTTTTTTTACTCATTATAATTGATATTGAAAACTATTCGTCTTGAATTTGAAATTTAGTTCGTTTACTTCCTTCATACATTTCATATTTTACCAATCTTGCTTCAAGACTTCCGTTAAAAAGTTTTATTTTTCTTGATGGTTTTAATCCAACAAATTTTAGAGCTTCAAGATTAGCAGTTATAAACCATGCATTGGTATTGGCATAATTATTTTTTAGAGTATCGCCCATTTCTCTGTAAAAACGTTCTAAATCAATATCCAAACGTTCTCCATAAGGTGGATTGAAAACCATTTGTAAATGACCTGAAGATTCTTTTTTAGTATCAAAAAAATTCTGCTGTTCTACAGTTACATAATCGTCAAGATTGGCGTTTTTTATATTTGCAGTGGCTTTTTCGACAGCACTTGGCGCTTTATCATAACCTTTTATTGAAAAATGAAATTCACGAGTTCGTTTCATCAATGCATCAATAATTTGGTCAAATAAATCATTATCCCAATCGTTCCATTTTTCAAAAGCAAATTCTTTTCTATTAATATTTGCTGGAATATTACAAGCAATCATAGCTGCTTCGGCAAGAATAGTTCCAGAACCACACATTGGATCTAGAAAATCTGATTTTCCTTCCCAACCTGCAAGTAATAACATTCCTGCTGCAAGAACTTCGTTTATTGGCGCAATATTAGTTGCTGTTTTATAACCTCGTTGATGCAATGAAACACCAGAAGTATCTAATGCAACCGAAACCTGGTCTTTATCAATATGGATGTTTATTCTTAAATCTGGAAAATCTTTGTCTACACTTGGTCTTTGCCCAGTTTTATCACGAAATTGATCTACAATTGCATCTTTGGCTTTTTGAGAAACAAATTGTGAGTGTTTAAAAAAATCAGAATGAATTGTTGTATCAATTACAAAAGTTTGATTAGAATTTAAATATTTGCTCCAATCTATTCCTTGAATACCTTTATAAAGTAAGGCATCGGTTTTAGCTCTAAAATAATAAATTGGTTTTAATATTTTTAAAGCTGTACGCAAAGACAAATTTGCTTTATACATAAAACCTTTATCACCTTTAAAACCTACCATTCTTGTACCAATTTCAACATCTTGCGCGCCTAATTGTTGCAACTCTTTGGCTAATATTTCTTCAAAACCAAAGAAGGTTTTGGCAATCATTTTATAATTTTCCATTTTCAATATAAATGTCAATAACTCAAATGCAATATCAAAAATCAATATCAATTGCAAACTTGGAATAACTTCTGCAAAAATACACTAAATTTGTGCGCTAGAATTCATTTGAAAAGAATAAATGTCAGATTTACACAAACTCGATCCCGAAGCTTCTGGACGAAACCCAAAACTTGAAACTATAAAATGGTATGCGTCATGGTTTGACTCACCATATTATCATATTTTATATAAAGATAGAAATTATCGTGAAGCTCAAATTTTCATGGATAATTTAACGCATTATCTTAACCTTCCAGAAAAAGCAAAAGTATTAGATTTGGCTTGTGGAAAAGGTCGTCATTCTATTTATTTAAACCAACTTGGGTTTGATGTTATTGGCGCAGATTTATCTGAAAATAGTATTAGTGAAGCAAGTAAAAACACGAATGAAAGTTTGCATTTTGAAGTTCATGATATGCGTGAACCATTTGAAGGAAAATTTGATGCGATTTTTAATTTATTTACCAGTTTTGGCTATTTTGAAAATAACGATGATGATCTCAAAACACTCATTGCAATAAAAGAAAGTTTATCTGAATATGGATTTGCTGTAATTGATTTTATGAATGTAAATCAGGTAATTTCTAATTTAGTTCCCGATGAAATCAAAACTGTTGATGAGATTGATTTTCATATTAAAAGGTATGTAAAAGACAATCATATTGTAAAAGAAATAGAATTTGAAGACCAAGTTGTAAAATTTCATTTTACTGAAAAAGTAAAAGCTTTGACGCTAGAGAATTTTCAAGAAATGATGGAGGAAGCAGGAATTTTTTTATTGGATATTTTTGGTGATTATAAATTAAAAAAGTATCATAAAACTTCTAGTGAACGATTGATTATGATTTTTAAATAAAAAGAAAGAGCAAAGAAAATAGAATATAGATAATAGACTTTAGATGAATTACATTTTACCATTACTGTCGGTTTTATTAGGATATGGAATTGCAATTGGGTTACAGCCAAAAAACAAAACCAATTTAAAATTACTTTTAGCTTTTAGTGGTTCGTTTTTACTTTCGTTAACAGTGATGCACTTGCTTCCAGATGTTTATGAAAGTAAAAACAATAATGTTGGTATGTTTATTATGATTGGAATTTTATTTCAAATAATCTTAGAGTTTTTCTCAAAAGGTGCAGAGCATGGTCATGTTCATGGTCATGATAAAATGAAACAAATGCCTTGGTTATTGTTTATTAGTTTATGTGTTCATGCATTGTTAGAAGGTTTTCCAGTAAGTCATCATCAAGAATTGGCAATAGGAATTGCTATTCATCATTTACCAATTGCAATTATTTTAACCACTTTTTTCATAAATGCACAATTAAATAAAACTATATTATTCCTTTTCATGTTAACTTTTGCAATAATGACTCCTTTGGGAACATTGGTTTCAGAAGTTTTTCCTTCTTTAAACAATTATTATACTGAAATTACTGCGGTTGTAATTGGTATATTATTTCATATTTCGTCTACAATTATTTTTGAAAGCAGTGAAGGTCATAAATTTAATATTGCTAAAATTTCAATGATTGTTTTAGGAATTTTATTGGCTAGTTTTCTTTAGCCACTAAGTCGCTAAGGCACTAGTTTTTATTAATATTAAGTTATTATATAGTTTAATTTATTAAAAATATTGCTTTATTAAAACTTGAAATCAAATTACTACAAAGCTTTATTATATTAATTACTTCATCTTAAAATTATATTTATTAAATTTGTGAATAATCAAAAAATCTTTGCGCCTTAGCGACTTAGTGTCAAAAAATATGAACTTCACAAAAACCACCGAACAAACATCCAAATACGAACATTTAGAAAAAATGTCTATTACAGATTTATTGCAAAATATTAATAATGAAGACAAAACTGTTCCTATTGCAGTAGAAAAGTCTTTACCACAAATAGAAAAATTAGTTATAGAAATTGTTGCCAAAATGAAACTTGGTGGTCGACTTTTTTATATTGGAGCTGGAACTTCTGGACGATTAGGTATTGTTGATGCAAGTGAATGTCCTCCAACATTTGGAGTACCATTTGACATGGTAAACGGAATTATTGCTGGTGGTGATAAAGCCATTAGAAAAGCGGTTGAAAACGCCGAAGACAATACAACGCAAGCGTGGATTGATTTACAAGAACAAAATATAACTTCAAACGATGTTGTAATTGGAATTGCTGCATCAGGAACAACACCTTATGTAATTGAAGGATTAAAAAAATGCAACAAAAACAACATTATTACTGGTTGTATAACTTGCAATGATGGAAGTCCATTGGCAATGACAGCGAAATTTCCAATTGTAGTTGTCGTTGGACCAGAATTTGTAACTGGAAGTTCTAGAATGAAAGCTGGAACGGCACAAAAACTAGTTTTAAATATGATTTCTACCACAACAATGATTCAGCTTGGAAAAGTTAAAGGAAACAAAATGGTTGACATGCAATTGAGTAATGACAAACTCGTTGATCGTGGTGTAAAAATGATAATGAGTGAAATTGATGTTGATTATGAAAAAGCATCTCAATTATTATCTGAATTTGGAAGTGTTAGAAAAGCAGTTGATCATTATAAAAACTAATGACCGTTTACATTTTTTATTTTTTAATTGGATTAATGCCCATTTCCTGGATTGTAAGTCTTTATATAATAAGGAAATGGCATTATGTTTTGGGTTACTTCATTATGAGTTCATTGGTTGTTGTAATTTATTCTTATGTGATTTTATTCTCTACAATAAAGATATTTTCTCAAGATGAATTAGGATTAAAAAAAATATTCCTATTTTTATACACTATTATGATACATTCAATTGCAGGATTTATTTTTGCATTGATTTATAAATACAAATTTGCTAATAAACAAAAACCTACATTATGAAAAAATTAATTGTTTTACTTGTTGTTCTATTTTCTAGTTATTCATTTTCGCAAGAAATAACCATTCAAAAAGGACGTTATTATGTAAACGGACAACAAATTTCTAGTCGTGAAACTAAAGAAAAATTAGCTTCAAATCCTCGAGCATTATCATTATTTAAAGAAGGTAAAAGAAAAGAAGCAAATGGTGGATTTTTACTAGGTTTTGGAATTGCTATAACAGTTGCTGATGCTGTAAAAGGATTGGTTTCTGATGTAAAATATCCTGGACCAGCAACAATTGTTGGAGTTAGCGTAATTGCATTGTCAATTCCTGTTTTAATTGGAAAAAACAAAAAAATGAGAGAAGGAATTGAAATGTATAATAACGGATTAAAAAGCACTGGTTTTAACGACAATTTAGAAATTAATATTTTAGCAAACCAAAATGGATATGGAATTCAGTTAAGATTCTAAAATGTCTATCAAAAAAGAATTTTTATCTCAACTTTTATTGTTTTTATTTTTCATGTTATTAGTAGTTTTTTCTACTTTATTTATTTTTAGAGCAAAATCAAAAAATGCAATTGTAAATGATAAAGCTATTAATGTTGAATTAAAAAATTATACCAAAACATTAGATTCAATAAAAATAATAAAGAAAAAATTAGAAACCAAAAGCACGAAAGAAATTGGCGAAACATTTACAAATATTTTAACAAACAAAATTTTTCCGTATTGGTATGGCACAAAATGGGACTATAATGGCACAACTCAAAAACCAAATGAAGGAGAAATAGCTTGTGGTTATTTTGTAACAACAACACTTCGAGATACAGGTTTGAACATAAATAGAATTAAACTTGCCCAATGTGCTTCGGAAGAAATGATTCAAAGCATTGTTTCTGAAAAAAATATTTTTAGATTTTCTAATAAATCAATTCAAGAATTTGAAAATATCCTAAAATCAAAAGGAAACGGAATTTATATTGTAGGTTTAGATAATCATACTGGTTTTGTATTAATTTCTAATAATAGCAATTTTTTTATTCACTCAAGCGGAATTTCTCCATACAAAGTTATAAAAGAAAAACTTCTTGAATCTAGATTAATTGTAAATTCAAAATATAGAGTTGTTGGCAAGCTTTCATCAGATAAAAAAATGCTAAATAATTGGATAAAAAACTAAAAAATGTCTACCAACAAAGAACTTCTATCTAAAGGTGTAAAATATTTATTTGCAGGATTACCATTGTTCTTTATTGGACCAATAATAATGAATAGCGCTTTCAAAAACAAAGAACATCCATATTATTTAGTTGTTTTAATAATAGGAATTGTAGTTTGCTTGTCAGCAATGTTTTGCATGTTTAAAGGAATAAAAACAATGACCGATGCACTTTTTAATGACAATAAATAACAATTTCTATGATACTATATAAAAATAGTTTTCTCACAATTCTATTAATAATAACTTTAACTTCTTGCTACAAACAAGAAAAAAACTGTACCGATTTTAAAACTGGAAAATTTGAATTTTCACAAGAAATTGATGGCAAAAAGCAAACTTCAACTTTTGAACGAATTGGTAAATTTCAAATAGAAACTTACAATGGCAAAATAGATACTGCAACTGTACGTTGGGTAAATGATTGCGAATTTATTTTGCAAAAAACAAAACCTAAAAACATACAAGAAAAAAAGGCGATTTCAATGAAAATACTCACAACTACTGCAAAAACATATACCTTTGAATATTCTTTTGTTGGTGATACAAAAATACAACGAGGAATTGTAACAAAAATAGATTAATCAACGTACAATTACTTTAATAAATTAAATTTTCTTAACTCATGATGGAATTAATTTCAAACCCTAATGCTTGGTTAGCTTTATTAACCTTAACTTTTTTAGAAATCATTTTAGGAATTGACAATATTGTCTTTCTTTCAATTGTTTCAGGAAAGTTAGAAGAAAAAGACCAACCAAGAGCAAGAAGAATAGGGCTTTTATTAGCAATGGCATTTAGAATTATATTATTATTTGGAATAACTTGGGTTTTAAGTTTACAAGAAACCCTTTTTTCTATAGATATTGGCTTTTTTGAAGCACATATTACTGGTCAAAGCTTAATAATTTTTGGTGGCGGATTGTTTTTGTTATACAAATCAGTATCAGAAATTCATCATAAAATGGAAGGAGAAGAAGAATCGACATCTGGTAAAGGAGCATCTAACTTAACAAAAGCCATAGTTCAAATCGCTTTATTAAACATAGTTTTTTCTTTTGATAGTATTCTTACTGCAATAGGAATGATAAGCATGAAAACTCCAGCCGAAGGTGGTTTTGGATCAGAAGGAGCTATACTTATTATGATTTTGGCAGTAGTTATTTCAATAATTATTATGATGATTTTTGCAGGGCCAGTTTCTAAATTTGTAAACGAACATCCAACAATACAAATACTAGGTTTGTCATTTTTAATATTAATTGGTGTAATGCTTCTTGCAGAAGGTTCACATTTAGCACACTTTAAATTTGGAAACGACACCGAAGTTGGTACAATACCAAAAGGTTATCTGTATTTTTCAATATTCTTCTCGCTTTTTGTAGAGTTTTTAAACATAAAAATGCGTAAAAATAATAAACCTGTTGTGTTGAAGAACAATAGGATTATTGATAAAGAACTAGAAGACAGAGATGTTACAGATTAATATTCTTTAAATTCATTTACTATAATTACATATTAAATTTGATGACAAACAACAGATTTAAAATAAAAAATGCTTCTAGATGAAAATAGAAGCATTTTTTTATAATATTTTTTTAAGTTGTATTTTGAAGATATAATGTCTTCCATTTCTATCAACTTCAATCTCTATTACTTTTCCTTCTTCGGATTTTAATATATTATTTATGTCTTGAAGTGTAAAATTATAGGCAAATCGTTTATTGATTTTTACAATTAAATCATCTTTTAATAAACCCACAATTTCAGCAGATGAGTTTTTTCTAACATTTGAAATAATATAAACAGGTTTTAATTCAAACTTGTATTTAAGATTGTTTGAAATTTTATCTCCGTTTCCATCAAGTATATTATTAGCAAGTGCCGGATTGTTTTCAAAGCTTTGTTTAATCCATTGTAAACCTTGATGTTGAATGTCAATTCCAGACATATTAAAATTGAATTCATCATTGAAATAAGCATTTTTTCTTAAATAAATTTGTTCGTTTTGATAATCAAAAAACACAGTAAATCGTTTCATTATTTCAGAACCAACAGATCCTAAACGATTTTCTATTTTTTCGATTTCTTGAGTTTCTAAACTATTTGGAAAAGCAACTATTGGGTTTTGAATCTCAAAATTATTTAATTGAAACGTTGAAACTCTTCCTCTAAAACCAAATACATCTCCACTAAAACCTCTTCCTAAATAATCTTCAACATTGTTCTTTGGTATTATTATTTGGTCACTTTTATTTTTAAACAACCAAATTGCATCACTGTTTCCAGTATCTATTAATAGCTTAGCTTCTATGAATTTGGAAGTGTTTTCAAATTTAATATTTGAATTAATAAAAGGTTTACCATCATGAAAAACTAATGATGATTTAGAAAATGACTTTTCAATTTTATTGAGTTGTTTTACTTTATTTTTATAAATAATAATTTTATTATTTTGATAATCAATTTTTATTAAATTATTTTTAAAAAAATGATATCCAATAATACCATTAACAGGAACTCCAATGTTGGATGAAATATTAATATCTTGATCAAGAACAAGATATAACGTGTGGTTTTTATCTATAAATTTTTTAATTTCAATTTTGTTCATTGTTGATTTATAGCCATCAAAAGCTTCTTTTTTTCCAAATCCTTTTATTTTAATCTTTTGGATATTAGCAAAACTAATCTCATCGGTTTCATCTAAACTAAACAATATAGATTCTTCAACTCCAGTATCTAAAAGAAAATTTAGTGGAACATCATTTACCTTTATAGAAATAATAATTAGGTTATTAATTAATTTAAAAGGAATAGAAACTCTATTTTTATTACTTTCAAATTGAAATCCGTTTTGTCCAAAAAACATTTGAACTGAAAAAAAAAAGCAGATACTATATAATTTAAATTTCATTAAATAATAATTTCAATAAATTTAATAAATAAATTTACTTGCAAAAGATTTTTTAACAATTAATACAATAAAAAATTGCAAATTTGCACAACAAAATTTTAAATTATGCCAAAAATTTCAAACAAAGGAAAACAAATGCCTGAATCGCCAATTCGTAAATTGGTTCCTTATGCCGATATTGCAAAAAGAAAAGGTCATAAAGTATATCATTTAAATATTGGTCAACCAGATATTAAAACTCCCGAAATTGCTCTAAATGCAGTTAAAAATGCAGATATAAAAATTCTTGAATACAGTCATTCTGCTGGTTTTGAAAGTTATAGACGCAAACTCTCACAATATTATAAAGGTCATGCATTGCCAATTGATTTTGAAGACATCATAATAACAACTGGTGGTTCTGAAGCATTACTTTTTGCAATGGGAAGTACTATGGATGTTGATGATGAAATTATTATTCCAGAACCATTTTACGCAAATTATAACGGATTTTCTATTTCTTCAGGAGTTAAAGTAGTTCCTGTGATTTCAACTATTGATACAGGTTTTGCCTTGCCTCCAATTGCCGATTTCGAAAAATTAATAACTCCAAAAACTAAAGCAATTCTTATTTGTAATCCAGGTAATCCAACTGGTTATTTATATTCTAATGATGAAATTCAACAATTAGCAGCATTGGTAAAAAAACATGATTTGTTTTTAATTGCAGATGAAGTTTATCGAGAATTTATTTATGATGAAACCGAAGAACATCACTCGGTAATGAGTGTAAAAGGAATTGAAGACAATGCAATTATGATTGATTCCGTTTCAAAAAGATACAGTATGTGTGGTGCACGAATTGGTTGTATAGTTTCTAAAAACAAAGAAGTTATGGCTGCTGCGATGAAGTTTGCACAAGCAAGATTAAGTCCACCAACTTATGCTCAAATTGCTAGTGAAGCTGCTTTAGAAACTCCATATATTTATTTTGAAGAAGTAATTGATGAATATAGAGACAGAAGAGATACATTAATTGTTGAACTTAAAAAAATTGAAGGTGTAAAAGTTGGTACTCCAAAAGGAGCTTTTTATTGTATTGCCCAATTGCCTATCGATAACGCAGATAAGTTTGCCCAATGGTTATTAGAATCATACAGTTACAATGGTGAAACTGTAATGGTTGCTCCTGCAGCTGGCTTTTATTCAACTCCTAATGTTGGTCAAAATGAAGTTAGAATTGCATACGTGCTTAAAAAAGAAGATTTAATTCGTTCTGTTGAAATATTAAAAAATGCAATAATAGCATATAATTCTATTTAATATTTAGTGAATCTTCTAATTATAAGATAAAATATTTTCACATTTCAGTTATCGATTTTTTACTATACTAAATGTAATAATTTAATTATCTTTTTAATGAGAAATGGGCTTTAAACTGTTTTGATGTTACTTGTTCTAGATAATCTACTGTAAACCAATAATCGGTTGCTGGTAGTGGTTGTC